>NZ_DCYC01000106.1:0-152 GCF_002330965.1 Arsenicicoccus sp. UBA2120 | reverse complement strand
CGCGCCCCGACCTCCGCGCCCAAAGGTGACCCGTCGGGGCAGGCAGAGCCCTGACGACGTCGCTTTGATCGATCGGCGCGACCCGGCAGGTCACTTCCCATCGCCCAGCGGCCCGGGCTCAGCGCGACGCGCCCCGACAGGTCACTTCCCGT
>NZ_DCYC01000061.1:0-6663 GCF_002330965.1 Arsenicicoccus sp. UBA2120 | reverse complement strand
CTCGTATGCCGGAAGGCCCCGACCCCACGAGGGGCCGGGGCCTTCCGGCATACGAGCTGGACGGGACGCCTGCGCGGACCCGGCAGGGTCAGGACTCCGGGATGCCGCGACGGGCGGCGGGGTCCAGGACGCCCCAGCCGACGAGCTCGTCGGCCAGCTGGCCGGGGGAGGTGTCGTAGATGACGGCGAGGGTGCGCAGGTCCTCCTGGCGGATGGACAGGACCTTGCCGTTGTAGTCGCCGCGCTGGGACTGGATGGTCGCGGCGTAGCGGGCGAGGGGGCCGGCGCGCTCGGCGGACACCTGGGACAGCGCCTCGAGGTCGATGATCAGCTTGGCCGGGGCCTCGGTGGCGGGCGCCACCTCCGAGTCGGGCATGAGGGCCGAGACGGGCACGCCGTAGAAGTCGGCGAGCTCGGAGAGTCGCTGCACGGTCACGGCGCGGTCCCCACGCTCGTAGGAACCCACCACGACGGCCTTCCAGCGACCCTGGGAGCGCTCCTCGACCGCGTGCAGGGAAAGGCCCTGCTGGGTGCGGATGGAACGCAGCCGGGACCCGAGGGCCTTCGCGTAGTCGCTGGCCATGACTGACTCCGATCACGTAACTGTCTGTAACAGTGGAATGGTTACTCACTGTGATCCTTGCGGCAAGCGCAACCGCCGAAAGCCCACCAATATTCATCCGTATGGGCACATCTTTGACGCTGAGCGAGTGAATGGACGGTCTGAGTAGTCGTTGAGGTCGGTGGGTGTCCGCCCGATTGGCCCCGTCCTGTTCCGATTGTGACCGTCCGCGAGGGTTCGGGCGGTTGGGGCGCTGGTGACGGGGCACCGGACGCGGGTCACGACCACCCGCCCGGGCCCGCTAGGATCGTGCCGATCGACATCCTTTAACGACGTCCAGCGAGGCGAGAAGGAGGTCAGACGCGATGACGCCTGCCCCAGACCACACCCCCCAGTCATCCGGCGACGACGGCACCGATGCCCGGATCGTCATGAGCGACAACGAGATCGCCCGGGCCTTGCGACGCATGGCCCACGAGGTGCTCGAGCGCAACAAGGGAGCGGAGGGCCTCGTCGTCCTCGGTATCCCCACCCGAGGAGTCCCGCTCGCCCGCCGCCTGGCCACGACCATGGCCGAGGTCGAGGGCACGGACGTCCCCGTGGGCGCGATCGACATCACGATGTATCGAGACGACCTGCGGCGCAAGCCGATCCGCCCCGCGGAGAAGCTCGACATCCCCTCCGTCGGCATCGACGACAAGATCGTCGTCCTCGTCGACGACGTGCTCTACTCCGGCCGCACCGTCCGCGCCGCGCTCGACGCGCTGGCCGACCTGGGCCGCCCCCGGGCCGTCCGGCTCGCCGTCCTCGTGGACCGCGGCCACCGTGAGCTGCCCGTCCGCGCCGACCACGTCGGCAAGAATCTCCCCACCTCGTCCACCGAGCGGGTCTCGGTGCTGCTCGCCGAGCGTGACGGCACCGACGAGGTCCGCATCTCCGGAGGGAACCGGTGAACAAGCACCTCCTGTCCATCAACGACCTGACCCGCGAGGACATCACCCAGATCCTCGACACCGCCGTGCAGATGCACGAGGTGCAGCACCGCGACATCAAGAAGCTCCCCACGCTGCGCGGCCGCACCGTCGTCAACTTCTTCTTCGAGGACTCGACCCGCACGCGCGGGTCCTTCGAGCTCGCCGAGAAGTGGCTGTCCGCCGACTCGCTCAACATGGCGGGCAAGGGGTCCTCCCTGTCCAAGGGCGAGTCCCTGCGCGACACGGTGATGAACCTCCAGGCCATGGGCGTGGACGGCTTCGTCATCCGCCACATGGCCTCCGGGGCGCAGCAGCAGATCGCGAGCTGGGTCTCCGGCGTGGTCATCAACGCCGGCGACGGCACGCACGAGCACCCTACCCAGGCCCTGCTCGACGCCTACACCATGCGGCGCGAGCTGGGGGACCTCGACGGCCGTCACGTGGTCATCTGCGGCGACCTGCGCCACAGCCGGGTCTTCCGCTCCAACGTGCTGTGCCTGGCCAAGCTCGGCGCCACGGTCACCGTCGTGGCGCCGCCCACGCTGATGCCGGACGGCATCCGCACCTGGGCCGAGCGCGACGGGTTCACCTGGTCCTACGACTTCGACGCCGAGATCCCCCAGGCCGACGTCGTCATGATGCTGCGCGTGCAGAAGGAGCGGATGAGCGGCGGTTTCTTCCCCACGCCGCGCGAGTACATCGCGGGCTTCGGCCTCACGCCGCGCAGGCTCGAGCTCATGCGCGACGACGCGCTCATCTGCCACCCCGGCCCGATGAACCGCGGCCTGGAGATCTCCTCCGACGCCGCCGACGGCGCCCGGTCGGTGATCCTCGACCAGGTCTCCGGCGGCGTCGCCGTCCGCATGTCCGTGCTCTACCACCTGCTCGCCGGCGAAGGAGAGACCGCCTGATGTCCACCACCTTGATCACCGGCGCCAGCCTGCTCGGGGAGCGCACCGCCGACGTCCTCGTCGTCGACGGCGTCGTCCGCGAGATCGGCTCCGCCGCAAGCATGTCCGTGAGCGCGGGCGCGGTCGACGAGACCATCGACGCGGACGGCCTGGTCGCCCTGCCCGGCCTCGTCGACCTGCACACGCACCTGCGCGAGCCGGGCCGCGAGGACGCCGAGACGATCCGCACCGGGTCCGCGGCCGCCGCGGTGGGCGGCTACTCGGCGGTCTTCGCGATGGCCAACACCCAGCCCGTCACCGACACCCCCGAGAAGGCCGAGGAGATCTGGCGACGCGGGCGCGAGGCGGGTCTGGTCGACGTCATGCCCGTCGGCTCCGTCACCAAGGGGCTCGCGGGCGAGGAGCTGTCCGAGATCGGCCTCATGGCGCGCTCCAGGGCCCGGGTGCGGGTGTTCTCCGACGACGGGCGCTGCGTGCATGACAGCCAGCTGATGCGCCGCGCGCTGGAGTACGTCACGGCCTTCGACGGCGTGATCTCCCAGCACTCCCAGGACCCCAGGCTCGCCGACGGCACCGCCTGCTGCCACGAGGGCGAGCTGTCCGGCCGGCTGGGGCTGCCCGGGTGGCCCGACGCCGCCGAGGAGGTCGTCGTCGCCCGCGACGTCATGCTGGCCAAGCAGACCGGCGGCCGGGTGCACGTCGCCCACGTCTCGACGCCGGGCTCCCTCGAGGTCATCCGCTGGGCGAAGTCCAAGGGGGTGCAGGTCACCGCGGAGGTCACCCCGCACCACCTGGTGCTCACCACCGACCTCCTGCAGGACTACGACACCGTCTACAAGGTCAACCCGCCCCTGCGCCCGAGCGAGTATGCCGAGGAGCTCCGCGCGGCCCTGGCCGACGGCACCATCGACGTCGTCGCCACCGACCACGCGCCCCACGTCGTCCACGACAAGGAGCACGCGTTCGCGGACGCGGCGTTCGGCATGCTCGGGCTCGAGACCGCGCTCGCCGTCGTCAGCGACGTGATGGTGCAGAGCGGGCGGATGTCCTGGGCCGACGTGGCCCGGGTCATGTCCACGCGCCCCGCCGAGATCGCCCGCCTCGAGGGTCACGGCAGGCCGATCGCCGAGGGTGAGCCCGCCAACCTCGTGCTCGTCGACCCCACGCGGTCTCTGACCGTGGACCGCGCTGCGAGCGCCTCGCTGTCGCGCAACAATCCGTGGCACGGGCGGACCCTCACCGGTGCCGTCCGCGCGACGATGCTGCGTGGGCGCATTACCGTCCGCGACGGCCGGCTCGCGTGACCCCCGTCCTCACACCTGAGCGGAGCATGTCGTGACCCTGCGCCTCGAACGCCAACCGGCCCTGCTGATCCTCGAGGACGGACGGACCTTCGCGGGTCGTTCCTACGGAGCCGTCGGCAGCACCGTCGGCGAGGCGGTCTTCTCCACCGGCATGACCGGCTACCAGGAGACCCTGACCGACCCCTCCTACCACCGTCAGGTGGTCGTCATGACCGCCCCGCACGTCGGCAACACCGGCGTCAACGGCGAGGACGACGAGTCGCACCGCATCTGGGTGTCCGGCTTCGTCGTACGGGACCCCGCGCTGCGCCCGAGCAGCTGGCGCAGCACGGCCTCGCTGGAGGGCGAGCTGGAGCGCCAGGGCGTCGTCGGGATCTGCGAGATCGACACCCGCGCCCTCACGCGCCACCTGCGCGAGCGCGGCTCGATGAAGGTCGGCATCTTCTCCGGCGACGTGGCCGACACCCCCGTGGAGCGGCTGATCGACCGGGTCGTCTCCCAGCCCGCGATGGCCGGCTCGGCCCTGGCCGCCGAGGTCAGCGCCGACGAGCCGTACGTCGTGCGCCCCGAGGGCGAGCCACGCTACCGCGTGGCAGCGCTCGACCTCGGTATCAAGGGCATGACGCCGCAGCGCATGGCGGAGCGCGGCCTCGAGGTGCACGTCCTGCCGGCGACCTCGACGTTCTCCGACATACAGGCCCTCTCCCCGGACGCGGTGTTCATGTCCAACGGCCCGGGAGACCCGGCCGCGGCCGAGCACGAGGTGGGGGTGCTGCGCGAGGTCCTGGGCGCCCGCATCCCCTTCTTCGGCATCTGCTTCGGCAACCAGATCCTCGGGCGGGCCCTCGGCCTCGGCACCTACAAGCTCAAGTACGGCCACCGCGGGATCAACCAGCCGGTGATGGACCTGTCGACCCGCAAGGTCGAGATCACCGCGCAGAACCACGGGTTCGCCGTCGACGCGCCGATCGGCGAGGACGTCGACACCCCTTTCGGGCGGGCGCGGGTGAGCCACGTCGGCCTCAACGACCAGGTGGTCGAGGGACTCGAGTGCCTCGACGTGCCGGCCTTCTCCGTGCAGTACCACCCCGAGGCGGCGGCGGGCCCGCACGACGCCGCCTACCTGTTCGACCGCTTCATCGACCTGATCGGCGCCGCCCAGCCTGAGGAGAACGCCCGCTGATGCCCCGCAACCCCGATATCACGAGCGTCCTGGTCATCGGCTCCGGGCCGATCGTCATCGGCCAGGCCTGCGAGTTCGACTACTCCGGCACCCAGGCCTGCCGCGTGCTGCGCGAGGAGGGGATCCGGGTCGTCCTGGTCAACTCCAACCCGGCCACGATCATGACCGACCCGGAGTTCGCCGACGCGACGTACGTCGAGCCCATCACCCCCGAGGTGGTGGAGGCGATCATCGCCAAGGAGCGCCCCGACGCGGTCCTGGCCACCCTCGGCGGCCAGACCGCCCTCAACTGCGCCATGGCGCTGCACGAGGCGGGCGTCCTCGAGCGCTACGACTGCCCGCTCATCGGCGCCAACGTCGAGGCGATCCAGCTGGGGGAGGACCGCGAGCGCTTCAAGGGCGTCGTCGAGCGCTGCGGCGCCGAGTCCGCACGATCGATCGTCTGCCACTCCATGGACGAGTGCCTCGACGCCGCAGGCGATCTCGGCTACCCGCTCGTCGTCCGGCCGTCGTTCACCATGGGCGGTCTCGGCTCCGGCTTCGCCTACGACGAGGCCGGCCTGCGGCGCATCGCCGGCGCCGGGCTGTTCGCCTCGCCGACCACCGAGGTGCTGCTCGAGGAGTCCATCCTCGGGTGGAAGGAGTACGAGCTCGAGGTGATGCGCGACCACGCCGACAACGTGGTGGTCGTCTGCTCCATCGAGAACCTCGACCCGATGGGCGTGCACACCGGCGACTCCATCACCGTGGCACCGGCCCTGACGCTGACCGACCGGGAGTACCAGAACCTGCGCGACATCGGCATCGCCGTCATCCGCGAGGTCGGCGTGGACACCGGCGGTTGCAACATCCAGTTCGCGGTCAACCCCGAGGACGGCCGGATCATCGTCATCGAGATGAACCCGCGCGTCTCCCGCTCGTCGGCCCTGGCCTCCAAGGCCACGGGGTTCCCGATCGCCAAGATCGCGGCCAAGATGGCCATCGGCTACACCCTCGACGAGGTGCCCAACGACATCACCCGCGAGACCCCGGCGTCGTTCGAGCCGACCCTGGACTACGTCGTCGTCAAGGTGCCGCGGTTCGCGTTCGAGAAGTTCCCGGCCGCCGACCCGACGCTCACGACCACGATGAAGTCCGTCGGCGAGGCCATGGCGATCGGCCGCAACTTCACCGAGGCGCTGCAGAAGGCCCTGCGCTCGCTGGAGAAGAAGGACGCGGCCTTCCACTGGCGCGGCGAGCGTCCCGGCCGCGACCAGGGCGCGCAGTGGCTGGAGCAGGCCAAGGTCCCGACGGACGGCCGGATCCTGCTGGTGCAGCAGGCGCTCCGGGCCGGCATGACGGTCGAGGAGGTGCACGAGGCGACCCGCATCGACCCGTGGTTCCTGGACCAGATCGAGCTGCTCAACGAGGTCGCCCGCACGATCAAGGGCTCCGAGACCCTCACGCCCGCGCAGCTGCGGCTGGCCAAGCGCCACGGCTTCTCCGACGCGCAGGTCTCGCAGCTGACCGGCATGGCCGAGCCGGTGGTGCGCGGGGTGCGGCACGCCCTGGGCGTGCGCCCGGTGTTCAAGACGGTCGACACGTGCGCCGCCGAGTTCGCCGCCCAGACGCCCTACTACTACTCGTCGTACGACGAGGAGACCGAGGTGCTGCCGCGCGAGAAGCCGGCCGTCCTCATCCTCGGCAGCGGCCCCAACCGCATCGGCCAGGGCGTCGAGTTCGACTACTC
>NZ_DCYC01000059.1:22461-23109 GCF_002330965.1 Arsenicicoccus sp. UBA2120 | reverse complement strand
CCGACCCAACGACGCCAGGCAGGCCACGCCCTCCACCAACGGCAGCAACGCCGACAAGCGCATCATCGCGCCCGGGACCGGGCGACCCGACACGTGCCGGTCCGCCACGACACGGTCATGGGCCGCGGTCGCCGCGCCCGGGTCCAGCTCGTAGGCGATCGCCCGGGCCCGGGCCTCCAGCTCCCGCACCGTCCACCCCGCCGCGTGCGGCGCGACCTCCTCGTCCACGGTCAACCGGTCATCCCGCCCGACCTCGATCGTGGCCGCCGCGACCGCCCGCACGTGATCGACCGACACCAGCCCCCGCCGATGCAGACCCGCCAGGCGGGGCAGCTCCCGGTCCGCGACCCGCGCCAACCCCAACCGGAACCCCGCCGCCGACGCCGAGCACCCCAACGCCGCCCCGACCTGCGCCGCGACCCCCGGCGCCGAGGAACCCCGGTCCGACGCCCGCCCCGACGCCTGCTCGCGCTGGTCGTGGCGGTCCTCGTCCAGGGCCAGCATCACCCGCAGCTGCGCGGCCTGCGCCGCCCGCTCCAAACGCTGCAAGGACGCCAGCAACGCGGTCCGATCCGCGTCGGTCAGGGTCTCGTCCAGCACCACCAACCGGTCCACGACCGCGTCCACCCCACCCGCCGACAGCGTCCC
>NZ_DCYC01000059.1:0-22363 GCF_002330965.1 Arsenicicoccus sp. UBA2120 | reverse complement strand
TGATAGCGAAAAATATGACCGTAAACCACCCCTGACCAGCAGAAAAACCCATCCGCCGAGGCCCTCACCGACCGTCAGCACCAGTCGCCAGGAGTGGCTGCGACGAGCCCCTTCGCTCCCCCCCGGAAGCCCGGCAGCCGCCCCACGCTCACCCGACGAGCCTCCCCCTCACGGGAGTCACAGATCTTCGGGTTGGAACCCGAAGATGTTGCACGAGGGTGAGCGGAGGGGCTCAGGCCTGCTGGACCTCGACCCGGTTGCCCATGCCGTCATGGGTGTGCAGCCGCCGCACGCCCGGGATCGCGTCGTCCCACGTGACGTCGTGTCCGGCAGCCTCGAGCCGGCGCGCCACCTCATCAAGGTCACCGGCAAGCAGGCAGGGGTGCGCCTTGCGGGCCGGGGCGAAGTCCGGCTCGACCCCGACGTGCACCACCGCCGACCCGGAACGGAACCAGCAGCCGCCGCGTGCCGCAAGGACGGGCGGCTTGGGGAGCTCCTCCATGCCGAGCAGCTCCCCGTAGAACGCACGCGCCAGCGCTTCGTCGCCGGGTGCGCAGGACACCTGGACGTGGTCGAGGCCGACGACCAGCGGGGCGATGTCGTCACGCGGGCGTGGACGGCGACCCACAGCGAAGACGCGGTGGAAAGGGAACGAAACGCCATACGGCTCACGGGGATAGGCCCGGCGCAGCCGCTCGCGATAAGGCGCGAGGAAGGACTCGGCGTCGTCGCCCAGCACCTCGAGGACCGGGCGCAGGCCGGTGCCGCGCACCCACTCGAGGACCGGATCCTCCTGCGTCCCAGCAGGATCCAGGACGTGCAGGTATGTCGTCTCCCACGCGTCCGCCTCGAGCCCGGACGCCGCCAGCAGCCGCAGGTAGTCCGTGGCCGCCCCTGACGCCCGGGCGCGGTCCAGCACGGCCCGCAGCTCCGCGGCACGGGGGTGACCGGCCGCCACCTCGCGCATCAGCGCATGGCTCGGGGCGTCGAAGTTGGCGGGCACCTGCATCGCGAACCACCCTGCGGCGGAGAGGTGCTCGAGCCAGCGCGGGACCAGGTCTCGGTGCGTGGGGACCCACTGCAGGGTGGCATTGGTGACGAGGACGTCGATGGGGGCGCCGAGCGCGGACGGGTCCCACTCCTCGGCGCGGGCCTGCACCCACTCGACCCGCCCGTCGGGGTCGAGCTCCCGCGCACGAGAGAGCATCTCGGGGCTGGCGTCGACGCCGACGACGCGGGCCCGCGGCCAGCGGCGGGCGAGCTCCAGCGTGAGCGGGCCGTCGCCGCAGCCGAGGTCGACGACAAGCTCGGGATCGTGCGTCGGTTGGATGCGCGCCGTGAGGTCCCGGAAGGGGCGGCTCCGGTGGTCGGCGAAGCGGGCGTACAACGTCGGGTCCCACATGGCGGCGCCTCCTGCGATCGGGGGGAACGACATACTTATCTTGACATCAAAATATCTGGCGTCAAGACCCCCAAGCCGTCATCCCGTCAACGTGAGGGTTTCGTCCAACATTCTTGGAGGAAACCCTCACGATCTTGGGAGGAGGGAGGCTGGGCGAGCGGGAGGTGGCGTGCGGGATGTGAACGGTGGTCCTGTGTGCGAACCACTCATAGGCTGGGCCACCTAGACCACACGTGACGGAAGGCCAGCCCGTGAGCACACGCCAGGAGTCCTACCTCGCCGGACTGATCGGGGACGGCGTCCTGCCGTCGCTCACTCCCCCGATGCACGAGCGCGAGGCCGAGCACCACGGGCTGCGCTGCGTCTATCGCCCCGTCGACCTGCACGTCCTCGGCCTGGGCGCCGACGCGGTCGGGCCGCTGCTGCGGGCGGGACGGGACCTGGGGTTCAACGGGTTCAACATCACCCACCCGTGCAAGCAGGTCGTCATCGCCGAGCTCGACGAGGTCGTGCCGGACGCCGCGCGCCTGGGGGCGGTCAACACCGTCGTGGTCACCGAGGACGGTCGCCTCGTCGGGCACAACACGGACGCAACTGGATTCGCGTGGGGGTTCACGCGCGCCCTGCCCGACGTGGCCCGCGAGCACGTCGTGCAGATCGGCACGGGTGGCGCCGGCTCGGCCGTCGCCCACGCCCTCCTGCGCAGCGGCGTCCGCCACCTCCACCTCGTCGACCTGGACGTGGCCCGCGCCGCCGCCCTGGCCGCCCTGCTCACCACGGCCCAGGGTGGCGAGCCTGGCGACGAGCACGCCGACGAGCACGCCCCCACCGTCACGGCCCACGGGCCGGCGGACGTGCCCGACCTCATCGTCGGCGCCGACGGGCTGGTCAACTGCACCCCCGTCGGGATGCACCAGCACCCCGGCACGCCGCTCGACCTCGCCCTCCTGCACCCACGCCTGTGGGTGGCCGACGTCATCTATCGCCCCATGCGGACCCAGCTGGTGGAGGCCGCCGACGCCCTCGGCTGCCGGGTCATGGAGGGCGGCTGGATGGCGGTCGGCCAGGCGGTCGACGCCTTCACGATCCTCACCGGGCGCCAGGCCGACGAGCAGCGGATGCGCGACCACTTCCGTGAGCTCGTCGAGGCGGGTCGCTGATGCGCACGTCCATCGCCACCGTCTGCCTGTCCGGCACCCTCGAGGACAAGCTCGACGCCTGTGCCGCAGCGGGATTCGACGGGGTCGAGATCTTCGAGCAGGACCTCGTGGTCAGCCCGTCGAGCCCCCGCGAGATCCGGGCCCGCTGCGCCGACCTGGGGCTGACGATCGACCTCTACCAGCCCTTCCGCGACGCCGAGGGGACCGACGAGGCGACCTTCGCCGCCACCGAGCGCCGGCTCGAGCACAAGCTCCGCCTCATGGCCGAGCTCGGTGCCGACACCCTGCTCGTGTGCAGCAACGTCGGCACCGCGACGATCGACGACGACGACCTCGCCGCCGAGCAGCTGCACCGCCTCGCCGAGCGAGCGGGGCAGCACGGCGCCCGCCTCGCCTACGAGGCCCTCGCGTGGGGGCGGTTCGTGTCGACATACGACCACGCCTGGGACCTGGTGCGCCGGGCCGATCACCCGGCGCTCGGGACCTGCCTGGACACCTTCCACATCCTCAGCCGGGGCAGCGACCCCGCCGGGATCGAGCAGATCCCGGGCGACAAGATCTTCTTCGTCCAGCTCGCCGACGCGCCCGCGCTGTCCATGGACGTCCTGTCCTGGAGCCGGCACCACCGCGTGTTTCCGGGTCAGGGCGCCTGGGACCTGCCGGGATTTGCTGCGCACGTGCTGCGGGCGGGCTACACGGGGCCGATGTCGCTCGAGATCTTCAACGACGTCTTCCGCCAGGCCAACGAGGAGCGCACGGCGGTCGACGCGCGCCGCTCGCTCACCTCGCTCGAGGAGCGCACCGCACAGCGCCTGGAGCACGACGGCGGTGCGACCACCGTGCCGCTCGCGACCCTCCCCCGCGTCGACGACCCGACGGGGTTCAACTTCGCCGAGATCCGGGCCGGGGACGACGCCGGGGTCGCGGCGACCGAGTCCCTGCTCGCCGCACTGGGATTCACGGCCCGTGACACGCACCGCAGCAAGGCCGTCGACCTGTGGACCCTCGGCCGGGCGGCCGTCGTGGTCAACCGCGAGCGGGGGTATGCCGCAGGCCCGCACGTGGCCGCCCTCGGCTTCGACGTCGCCGATCCCGTGCTCGCGGCCAGCCGCGCCCTGCAGCTCGGCACGCACCTCGTCCCCCGGCGCACGCAGGCCGGTGAGGAGGTCCTGCAGGGCGTCGAGGCCCCCGACGGCACCGAGATCTTCTTCTGCGCCGCCCCGCACGGCCCCGACACGGGCAGCGGCTGGTGGCGGGAGTTCGGTGACGGGCAGGTGGAGCGCGAGACGTCCACCGGCACGGTCGTCGACCACGTCAACCTCGCCCAGCCGTGGCAGTCCTTCGACGAGAGCGTGCTCTTCCTCGCCAGCGTCCTGTCGCTGGACCCCGCGCCCTCGGTCGACGTCGCGAGCCCGCAGGGCCTGGTCCGCAGCCAGGTCATGCGCACCAGCGACGGCTGCGTCCGGGTCGCCCTCAACGTCGCCCCACCCATCGTCGAGCAGGAGCGCGACCGCCTGAGGCAGGCCCAGCACGTGGCGTTCTCGTGCGACGACCTCGTGTCCTTCGCCCGCCAGGCACGGGACCGGGGGCTGCGGTTCCTGCGCATCCCGGCCAACTACTACGACGACCTCGCGGCCCGCTTCGACCTCGACGCCGAGCTGCTGGCGACGCTGCGCGAGCTCGACCTCCTCTACGACCGCGACGACCAGGGCGGGGAGTTCCTGCACTTCTACACCGCGACCGTGGGGTCGGTGTTCTTCGAGGTCGTCGAGCGGCGGGGAGGCTATGACGGGTATGGCGCTCCCAACGCCCCCGTGCGCCTCGCCACCCAGCACGCCCGCCTGCACGGGACCCTCCGCGAGGCGACCGGGCCGGATCGCTAGGATCGAGGCCATGACCAGCACGGATGCCGCCACCGACGCCACCCCCGACGACCCCGGCACGCCTGGCACCCCCGGCACGTCTGGTGCTCTCGGTGTGGCCGCGGGGCAGGTGCCCGGTGACGGCTACGTGCAGTCGCTGGCCCGCGGGCTCGCCGTGATCCGAGCCTTCGACGAGGAGCACCCGGAGATGACGCTGTCCGACGTGGCGCGCCGCACCGACCTGTCCCGCGCCGCGGCCCGACGGTTCCTGCTCACCCTGGCGGCCCTGGGGTACGTCCGCAGCGACGGCCGGACCTTCAGCCTCACCCCGCAGGTGCTGCGGCTGGGCTTCGCCTACCTCGCCAGCCAGACCCTGCCCGACGTCGCGCAGCCGCACCTGCAGGACCTCTCGGAGCGGATCCACGAGTCGACGTCCGTGGCGGTCCTCGACGGCGACGACATCGTCTACGTCGCCCGCCGCGCCACCACCCGCATCATGACGGTGTCCATCCGGGTGGGCACGCGCTTCCCGGCGTACGCGACCTCGATGGGACGGGTGCTGCTCGCGGGGCTGCCCGACGACCAGCGGCAGGCCTATCTCGAGGGTGTCCGGCTCGAGCGACTCACCCCGCAGACCGTCGCGTCCGTCGAGGCGCTGCGCCGCTCGCTCGACGAGGTGCGCGAGACCGGCTGGTGCGTGCTCGACCAGGAGCTGGAGCTCGGCCTGCGCTCGCTCGCCGTGCCGATCCACGACCCGCGCGGTCAGGTCGTGGCCGCCGCCAACGTGTCGACCAAGGTCATGTCGACCGAGCGCGGCCAGCTGCAGGGCTATCTCGACGCGCTGCGCGACACCGCGCGGGCGATCGAGGAGGACCTGCGCGTGCAGGGCTGAGCGGCGACCTCAACCCTCGAAGGACAGCAGCAGCCGCCGCAGCGTCCCCGCCAGCTCGGCGCGGTCGGCGGCGGACAGCTCGGCCAGCAGCGCTCGCTCGCGCCCCAGCAGGTCCGCGAACGCCGCGTCGACCACCGCGCGCCCCTCGTCGGTCAGCGCCACGATCACCCCGCGGCGGTCGTGCGGGTCGGGCGAGCGACGCACGAATCCCCGTGCGGTGAGCCGGTCCACGCGGTTGGTCATGGTGCCGCTGGTCACCAGCGTCTGGTGCACGAGAGCCCCCGGGGACAGCTCGTATGGCGCCCCGGCCCGTCGCAGCGCAGCCAGGACGTCGAACTCCCACCCGTCGAGCCCGTGCTGGGCGAACGCCTCACCCCGCGCCAGGTCGAGGTGCCGGGCCAGGCGCGAGACGCGCGACAGGACGTGCAGGGGCCCGAGATCGAGGTCGGGCCGCTCGCGTCCCCACGCCTCGACGATGCCGTCGACGTCGTCAGAGGTGCTCATGGGGACAGGCTACCCCCGTCAAGTTTCTCGACGTCGAGCGACCTGCCTGCTCAGGAGACGTCGCCGCGGATCCAGCGGGTCACCCGCTCCCCCAGCGGGGTCAACGTGTCCCGGGCGTCGGCGTGCTCCGTCAGCAGCTCCCACCCGTGGCCGGCCTCCAGCCAGACGAAGGCCTTGTGCTGGGACGGCGCCGCCTGCACCATCGCCTCCACGGGGGCGCGGTCGCCGGAGTCCTGCGCCGACATCGCCGCGAGCACCGGCATGGTCAGCGTGGGGGCGGCCTGGGCGGCGGTCGGAGCCTCGTGCCACTGGCCCGGACCGGACAGGTCGACCACGGCGTCCGCGCCGAGGGCCTTGCCGAAGCCGGCCGCCATGGACCCACCCATCGACGCGCCGACCAGCGTGACGCGCTTGGCCCCCCGCTTGCGCGCCTCCTGCACCACCGCGCGCAGCTGGCCCTGGCGGTCGCCGTAGAACGGTGTCCCCGGCTCGCAGCGGGCGCCGGCATACCCGCAGAGGTTGACGAGGTAGCCCGTGAACCCCGGCGTGGGCAGTGTCGACAGGTAGGGCCAGAACCCGCAGAAGCCCTCGTCCGACTGGTGCACGAACACCGCCGCGTTCGTCCCCGAGCCCACGACCGCCCCACTCAGCGTGGCCCCGCCCGGACCGGCGTAGGTGATCGGCTTGGCGCCCGGCACGCGCGCCTGGGTGCGGGCGCAGGTGAGGTCCAGACCGGTCGGCTCGGAGGTGGGGGTGGCCGACGCAGCGCTGGACGTGCTGGCGGCGCTGGACGGGCTTGACGTGCTGGCGGTGCTCGACGCGCTCGAGGCGGACTGGCTGGAACCCGACGAGCCCGACGAGCTCTGTGCGGTCGACTCGCTGCCGGCCTGCGTGCCGCCACCCCCGCCGCAGGCGACGAGCAGCAGGGCGACGGGCGCGGCGATCAACATCTTCGGTGATCTCATATGTCAACATTGACATATGAGTGGACGTACGGACAAGACCTCCGACCTCGGGCATGCGCTGCTGGGGCTGCTCGCGCGGCGCGAGGCGACCGGCTACGACCTCAGCGCGCGGCTGGCCGCACCGCTCGGCTACTTCTGGACGGCCAGCCACAGCCAGGTCTATCCCGAGCTGGCGCGCCTCGAGGCGGCCGGTCTCGTGACGCACGAGGAGATCCCCGGGCGGGGACCGCGACCGACCAAGCGGTATGCCGTGACCGCGGCCGGGCGATCCGCGCTCGCCGCCTGGGTGGTCACCGACCCCGGCGAGCAGGCGGATCGCGACGTGCTGGTGCTGCGGGCGTACTCGCTCTGGCTCGCCGACCCCGCCGCCGCCGCGGCCATGCTGCGGGGCCTGCGCGAGCGCCACGCCGCGCGGCTCGAGGAGTACCTCCAGCACGAGCGCGAGATCCGGGCCGAGGGAGGCGAGATCGCCTGGGACGACCCGCGCTTCGCGGCGCTGGCGAGGGTGAGGGCGGGCATCGGCTACGAGCGCCACCGCCTCGCCTGGGTGGACTGGGTGGTGTCCGCCCTGACGACCGGCCACGCCCCCACGGACGACGCGAACTGAGCTCCCAGCTCACAAAGCGCCGCCCACGCGCGCTCCGGACGACCGTTCGTGAGCTCCCAGCTCACAAAGTGCCGCCCACGCGCGCTCCGGACGACCGTTCGTGAGCTCCCAGCTCACAAAGTGCCGCCCACGCGCCCTCCGGACGACCGTTCGTGAGCTCCCAGCTCACAAAGTGCCGCCCACGCACCCTCCGGACGACCGTTCGTGAGCTCCCAGCTCACAAATCGCCGCCCGCGCACCTCCGGACGACCCGAACTGAGCTCCCAGCTCACGAACGCTGACGCGTGGACGGGCGGGATCCCCGCGCCGGTGGTGGAGGGGTGGTGGTCAGTCGGCGATCTCGGCGGCCTCGAGCCAGGCCATCTCGAGCTCCTCGCGCTGGTCGACGACCTCGCGCAGCCGGATGTCGAGCTCACGCACCGCTGACGCGTCGGTGGCGCGGGCCACCATGTCGTCGTGGAGCCGGGTCTGCTCGGACTCGAGCCGCGCGATCTGGCGCTCGAGGCGGCCCATCTCCTTGCGCGCCTCGCGGACCTCGGCGGCGGAGTAGGCCGACCCGCCGCCGCCGTCGTGGGAGACCGCGCCCGTCGGGGTCGCCGGGTTGGCCGGTCCCCGCGAGCGGGCGGCCTGCTGGGCGGCATACAGCTCAAGGTATTGCTCGACGCCGCCGGGCAGCTCACGGAGGCGACCGTCGCCGAGCAGCGCGATCTGCTGGTCGCACATGCGCTCCAGCAGGTAGCGGTCGTGGGAGACGACGAGCAGGGTGCCGGCCCAGCCGTCGAGGACGTCCTCCAGGGACTGGAGGGTCTCGATGTCGAGGTCGTTGGTGGGCTCGTCGAGGAGCAGGACGTTGGGCTCGGCCATGAGCAGGCGCAGCAGCTGCAGGCGGCGGCGCTCGCCTCCGGACAGGGAGGCGACGCGGGTCTGCTGGCGCTGACCGGTGAAGCCGAGCTGCTTGGCGAGAGACGAGGCGCTGACCTCCTTGCCGCCGAGCATCGTGAACTTCTTGACGTCCTCGATCGCCTCGATGACCCGCCAGTCGGCGAACCGCTCGAGCTCGCGCACCTCCTGGGACAGGAAGGCCATCGCGACGGTCTTGCCCTGCTTGCGGCGTCCCGCGTCCAGGGGCAGGTCGCCGGTGACGACGCGCAGCAGGGTCGACTTGCCGGCGCCGTTGACGCCGACGATGCCGATGCGGTCGCCCGGTCCGAGGCGCCAGGTCACGTCGTCGAGGATCTGCTTGTCCCCCAGCCGGACCGACGCGTCCTCGAGGTCGATGACGTCCTTGCCGAGCCGTGTCGTGGCGAAGCGCATGAGGGAGACGTCGTCGCGGGGCGGCGGCTCGTTCTCGATCAGCTGGTTGGCCGCCTCGATCCGGAAGCGCGGCTTGGAGGTGCGGGCCGGCGCACCGCGGCGCAGCCAGGCCAGCTCCTTGCGGAGCAGGTTGTTGCGGCGCTCCTCGGTGACGGCGGCGACGCGCGAGCGCTCGGCCTTGGCGAGGACGAAGGCCGCGTAGCCACCCTCGTAGGCGTTGACGGTGCCGTCGACGACCTCCCACGTGTCGGTGGCCACGGCGTCGAGGAACCACCGGTCGTGGGTGATGGTGACGAGCGCGCTGTCGGCGCGGGTGCGACGGGTCGACAGGTGTCGGGCGAGCCAGGCGACGCCCTCGACGTCGAGGTGGTTGGTCGGCTCGTCCAGCATGAGCAGGTCGGGGTCGGCGACGAGCAGGGCGGCCAGGGCCAGGCGGCGACGCTCGCCACCGGACATCGGGCCGACGATCGCGTCCAGGCCACCGACGTTGGTCGCCGCGACGCCGCCGAGCAGCCCGTCGAGGACGTCCCGGACGCGCGCGTCGCCCGCCCACTCGTGCTCGGCCAGGCCCCCGAGCACGGCCTCGCGCACGGTGTGCGTCGGGTCCAGGGTGTCGTCCTGGCTCAGCATCCCGACGGTCAGGCCACCGGTGTGGGCCACCCGACCGTCGTCGACGGGCAGACGTCCGGCGAGCACCTTGAGCAGGGTGGACTTGCCGCCGCCGTTGCGGCCGACGATGCCGATGCGCGTGCCGGAGCTGACGCCGAGGGACACGTCGTCGAGGACGAGCGTCGTGCCGAGCGCGAGGGTCGCGTGCTCGACGGAGACGAGGTTGGCCACCTGCTGGTCACTGCTCCTTGCCGGGGTGGATGAGTCGGGCACCGGGGACCGGGCCCTGGGCGCGGCGCACGTCGGAGGCCACGCCCGACGCGGTCAGCGCGACGGCCAGGTCGAGCGCGTGCTCGTGCGAGGCCGCGAGGAAGGCGCAGGTCGGGCCGCTGCCGCTGACGATGCCGCCGAGGGCGCCGCACTCCTGGCCGATGGCGAGGGTGTCGACGAGGCGGGGCTGCAGGGACAGCGCGGCCTCCTGCAGGTCGTTGTGCATGGCCTGGCCAACGGCCTCGGCGTCGCCGGAGAGCAGCGCGGTCATCATCGCGGTGGAGACCTCCGGCTCGGGCTGCTGCTGAGCCGGCGCTGACGCGTCCTCGCCCCGCTCGGCGCGCAGCCGATCGAGCTCGGCGAACACCCGCGGCGTGGAGAGTCCCTCGTCGCTGAACGCGAAGACCCAGTGATAGCTGCCGCGCGCCATGGCCGGCGCCAGCTCGTCGCCGCGCCCCGTGCCGATGGCCGTGCCCCCGAGGACCGAGAACGGCACGTCCGCCCCGAGACCGGCGGCCAGCCGGTGCAGCTCGGTGCGGCTGAGGCCCACGCCCCACAGCGCGTCGGCGGCGACGAGGGCCGCGGCGCCGTCGGCCGACCCGCCCGCCATACCCCCGGCCACCGGGATGTCCTTGGCGATCGAGATGGCGACGGGCCCCGCCACGGGGTGCCCCTCGCCGACCGCGATGACGGCGCGCCAGGCGAGGTTGGACTCGTCGGTGGGCACGTGCTCGGCGTCGCGCCCGGCCACGGTCAGCGAGCAGCGCCGGGCGCGGCGGACGGTGACGTCGTCATACAGGTTCACGGCCTGAAAGACCGTCGCGAGGGCGTGGTAGCCCGAGGCGTCGCGCGGACCGACCAGCAGCTCGAGGTTGACCTTGGCTGCGGCGCGCACGGTGACGGCTTCGGGCAGGGACGGCATGTCTCGCACCCTACCCACACCCGGGCCGGACGCGCAGGTGACGGCGGATCACGCGGGGACCGTGCGGGCGGCCGCCGCGACGCGGGTGAATGCCTCGATGTCGAGCGCCTCGCCGCGGGCCTGGGGGTCGACGCCGGCGGCGCGCAGGATCGCCTCGGAGCGTGCCGTGGAGCCGGCCCACCCGCCGAGGGCCGCGCGCAGCGTCTTGCGGCGCTGCAGGAAGGCCGCGTCGATCACGCGGAACACGTCCCTGCGCTCGGGCTGGTCGCCCTCGATGACCGGCGTCGGGCGGCGGACCAGCTCGACCAGGCCGCTGTCGACATTGGGGGCGGGCCAGAAGACCGTGCGGCCGACGGTGCCGACGAGGCGGACGTCGGCGTACCAGGACGCCTTGAGCGAGGGGACGCCGAAGGTCTTGGACCCCGGCCCGGCCGCGAGACGCTCGGCGACCTCGAGCTGCACCATGACGAGCACGCGCTCGAGCGTCGGGAAGGCCTCGAGGAAGCTCAGGACCACGGGCACCGACACGTTGTAGGGCAGGTTGGCCACGAGCGCCGTCGGTTGCGGGTCGGGCAGCGACCGGACCGTGAGGGCGTCGGCCTGCACCAGCGAGAGCTTGTGCGCGACAGCGGGGTTGGTGGCGGCGACGGTGTCCGGCAGGGCCGCGGCGAGCGCCGGGTCGACCTCGATCGCGACGACCTGGCGCACCTCGGGCAGCAGCGCGAGGGTCAGCGACCCGAGGCCCGGCCCGACCTCGACGACGACGTCGTCCGGCCCCACCCCGGCGAGCCGCACGATGCGCCGGACGGTGTTGGCGTCGAGCACGAAGTTCTGGCCCCACTGCTTGGTGGGGCGCACCCCGAGCCGGGTGGCGAGCTCGCGGATCTGGACCGGCCCGAGCAGGCCGGAGGCGGGGGCGTCGGTCACGACCAGCCTCCGTAGATGCGCTCGGCGTTGTCCGACACGGCGCGGCACAGGGTCGGCACGTCGACGTTGAGCGTGGTCGCCATCGAGCGGAGCGTGACCGGGACGAGGTAGGGCGCGTTGGTCGCGCCGCGGTGCGGGTGCGGCGTGAGGTAGGGCGCGTCGGTCTCGACCAGCACCTGCGACAGCGGCACGATCGACAGGGCGTCGCGCAGCGACTTGGCGGACTTGAAGGTCACGGTGCCCGCGAACGACAGGTAGTAGCCGCGCTCGACGCACTCGCGCGCCATCGTGATGTCGCCGGAGAAGCAGTGCATCACCGTCACCGGCGGTGCGCCCTCCTCGGCGAGGATCCGCAGCACGTCCTCGTGGCTGTCGCGGTCGTGGATCTGCAGCGCCTTGCCGAGCCGCTTGGCGAGATCGATGTGCCAGCGGAAGGACTCGTGCTGCACGCCCTGCCCCTCCGGGCCCGTGCGGAAGTAGTCGAGACCCGTCTCGCCCACCACCCGCACCCGCGGGTGCTGAGCCAGTCGCTCGATCTCGGCGTATGCCGAAGCCAGGTCGCCCCGCGCCGCGAGGGGCGGGACCTCGTTGGGGTGCAGCGCGACGCCACCGATGACCGCGGGGTGGGTCACCGCGGTCTCGACCGTCCAGCGCGCCGCCGCGAGGTCGCACCCGATCTGCACGAGGCGGTCGACGCCGACGCTGCGCGCCTGGCGGATCACCTCGGTGAGGTCGGGGCGGTCACCGCCGTCGCGGGCGATGTCGACGTGGGTGTGGTTGTCGACGACGGGCAGCGGCAGCGGGTCGGGCAGGGGCGGCGGGGCGCCGCGGTCCTGCCCGGCGCCGTGGCCGCTGCCGTCCGTCATGCCTGGGCCCCGCCCTGCGCCGGGGCGGCCGCGACGTCACCGGTCGCGTCGGCGGCGGTCGTGTCGGCGCCGGAGGCGCCCGTCATACGGGCCATCTCCTCCTCGACCACGCAGGGGTCGAGCTTGACGAAGACCGGGGTGGGCTTGGCCACCGGGGCGCCGACCGTGACAGGACGCCGCTCCCAGCGCGGGGTCGAGGAGTACTCGCCCGTGATGATCGGGTAGACGCGGAGCTCGTCGGAGGCGATCGAGGGGTCGACCGCCGCCGTGGTGACCGGCCCGAGGTCCTCGACGTGCTCGATCCGCGGCATGGGCATGAACTCGCCCTCGCCGCCGAAGGTCGCCCACACGCGGTTGGACGCGTGCGGCAGGAACGGCGCGAGGATCGTGTTGCAGTCGTGGACGCACTGGGCCAGCGTGTGCAGGACGGTCCCGAGGCGCTCGCGCTGGTCCTCGCCCTTGAGCTTGAACGGCTCGGTCCGCGAGACATAGGTGTTGACCTCGCCGACGATCCGCATGGCCTCGGCGATGCCGGCCTTCTGGCGGTGGTGGGCGATGAGGTCCCCGACCGTGTCGAACCCGCGCGCGACCTCGTCGAGGATGTCCTGGTCGACCGGCTCCAGCGGCCCCGGCGCCGGGATCTCGCCGAAGCTCTTGGCGATCATGCTGGCCGTGCGGTTGACCAGGTTGCCCCAGCCGGCGACGAGCTCGGAGTTGGTGCGCTGCACGAACTCCGCCCAGGTGAAGTCGCTGTCCTGGTTCTCCGGGCCGGCGGCGCAGATGAAGTAGCGCAGCGCGTCCGGCTGGTAGCGGCTGAGCATGTCCCCGACGTAGATCACGACGCCGCGCGAGGACGAGAACTGCTTGCCCTCCATCGTCATGAACTCGCTGGCGACGACCTCGGTGGGGAGGGTGGGGGTGCCGAACACGCCGGGCTCGCCGCCCTTGGCGCCCCGACCGGCGTAGGCCAGCAGCTCGGCCGGCCAGATCTGGGAGTGGAAGGTGATGTTGTCCTTGCCCTGGAAGTAGTAGGAGCGGGCGTCGGACTCCTCGCTCCACCACTCGCGCCAGCGCTCCTCGTCGCCCACGCGCCGCGCCCACTCGATGCTCGCCGACAGGTAGCCGATGACCGCGTCGAACCAGACGTAGAGCCGCTTGGTGCGCTGGTCGCGCCAGCCGTCCAGCGGCACCGGGATGCCCCAGTCGATGTCGCGCGTCATCGCGCGGGGACGGACGTCCTTGAGGAGGTTCTGGGAGAACTTGATGACGTTGGGGCGCCAGGTGCCGGTCGCCTCGCGGTCGTCGAGCCAGACCTTGAGCGCCTCGGCCAGCGACGGCAGGTCGAGGAAGAAGTGCTGCGTCTCCACGAACTGCGGCGTCTCGCCGTTGATCTTGGACCGCGGGTCGATCAGCTCGGTCGGGTCGAGCTGGTTGCCGCAGTTGTCGCACTGGTCGCCCCGCGCGTCGGGGAAGCCGCAGATCGGGCAGGTGCCCTCGACGTAGCGGTCGGGCAGGGTGCGGCCCGTGCTCGGGGAGATCGCGCCCTTGGTGGTCTCCTCGACCATGTAGCCGTTGGCGTGGCAGACGCGGAACAGCTCCTGCACGACGGAGTAGTGGTTGCGCGTCGTGGTGCGGGTGAACAGGTCGTAGGACAGGCCCAGGTCGACGAGGTCCTGCACGATGACCGCGTTGTTCTTGTCGGCCAGCTCCTGCGCCGTGACCCCGGCGTTGTCGGCGGCCACCAGGATCGGGGTGCCGTGCTCGTCGGTGCCGGACACCATCAGCACGTCGTGGCCCGCCATCCGCATGTAGCGGCTGAAGACGTCGGAGGGGACACCGAAGCCCGCGACGTGACCGATGTGACGGGGGCCGTTGGCGTACGGCCAGGCAACTGCTGACAGGACCTTGCTCATGAGGCACGAGTCTAGTGGTCGCGCCGGTGCCGCTCTCACCGTCGCCCGCTGGTCAGGACCCATGCGTGGGGCCGGGGCGGGACGTCATACGGGCTGGTCGGTCTGATCCCCGGCCAGCCGGGCGACCAGGTCGATCGCCTCCTCGTAGCCCGCGATCCCGTGGCCGGCGATCTGCGCGGCGGCGACCTGCTCGACGTAGGAGTGGTGGCGGAACTCCTCGCGCGCGTGGATGTCGCTGATGTGCACCTCGATGACCGGCGCCTCGACCGTCTCGAGGGCGTCGCGCAGGGCCACGCTCGTGTGGGTGTAGCCGCCCGCGTTGATGATCAGCCCGATGCAGCTCGTGCGGAGCTCGTGGACCCAGTCGATGAGGACGCCCTCGTGGTTGGACTGGCGGCAGTCGGCGACCAGGCCGTATGACGCTGCCCGCTCCTCGCACCGCCGCTCGACGTCGGCGAGGGTGTCGCGGCCGTAGACCTCGGGGTTGCGGGTGCCGAGGAGGTTGAGGTTGGGGCCGTTGAGCACCGCGACGACGGACCTGCCCGAGGTAGTCACGTCAGCCTGGGGTGCGAAGGCCGGTCGATGTGACTGCCTCGGGTAGGTCTGGTCCATGGGCGCAACCGTAGTCCGCCGAGCGGCAGCCGGCACGAGCGGGCGAGGGGCGAGGGGCGAGGGCGCGCCGCACGTGCTGCCCTGCGGGTCGGGTTGTGCACCGGCCAGGACGGCCTGCGCCAGCGGTGTCGACCGTCGTCCGTGGCGCCGCACCTCCCCGGTGGGTCCGGCCGGTGTCCGTGGTGAGCTGCAGCATGCCACGGGCGCTGGCGGCTGCCACCGGCGCTCGCGGGCGCCACCGGCGCCGGAACGCCGACGGCCCGCCGCTCCCCCGGCAGGGGGAGGACGGGCCGTCGGGCGTGTGCCGTCCCGGTGGCTACCGGGGGGACGACGCACGCGGTGGTGCGGGCGAGGCGCGCGTGGTCAGCGCTTGCCGCCCTTGCTCTTGCGGAAGTCCGCGTTGAGCGTCGAGATGACGTCCTGCGGGATCTCCTTGGGACAGGCCGCGGAGCACTCGCCGATGTTGGTGCAGCCGCCGAAGCCCTCGGCGTCGTGCTGCTTGACCATCGCGGCGACGCGGGACCAGCGCTCGGGCTGGCCCTGCGGCAGCTCGCCGAGGTGCGTGACCTTGGCGCCCATGAAGAGCATGCCGGAGGCGTTGGGGCAGGCCGCGACGCAGGCGCCGCACCCGATGCACGCCGCCGCCTCGAACGCCCGGTCGGCCTTGCGCTTCTGGACCGGCACCGAGTGGGCCTCGGGGGCCGACCCGGTGTTGGCGCCGATGAAGCCGCCCGCCTGGATGATCCGGTCGAACGCCGAGCGGTCCACGACGAGGTCGCGGATCACGGGGAAGGCCGTGGCGCGCCACGGCTCGACCGTCAGCTCGGCGCCGTCGGAGAAGGACCGCATGTGCAGCTGGCAGGAGGTGGTGACCTCCGGGCCGTGGGGCTGGCCGTTGATGACCACGCCGCACTGCCCGCAGATGCCCTCGCGACAGTCGCTGTCGAAGGCAACCGGCTCCTCGCCGGAGGCGATCAGGGTCTCGTTGAGCACGTCGAGCACCTCAAGGAAGGACATGTCCTCGGAGATGTCGTCGAGCTGATAGGTCGCCAGCGCGCCCTTGGCGGCGGGGCCCGCCTGGCGCCAGATCTTCAGGGTGATTCTCACTTGTAGCTCCGCTGCTTCAGCTCGATGAACTCGTACACGAGGTCTTCCTTGTGCAGGGTCGGGGCGCCGTCCTGGCCGCCCCACTCCCACGCGCCGACGTAGGCGAACTCGTCGTCGTGGCGCAGGGCCTCGCCCTCCTCGGTCTGCGACTCCTCGCGGAAGTGACCACCGCAGGACTCGCGCCGGTGCAGGGCGTCGATGCACATGAGCTCACCGAGCTCCAGGAAGTCGGCCACGCGGCCGGCCTTCTCGAGCTCCTGGTTGAGCCGGTCGCCCTCGCCGAGGACCCGCACGTCGCGCCAGAACTCGGCGCGCAGGTCGCGGATCATGCCGATGGCCTTCTTGAGGCCCTCCTCGGTGCGGGACATGCCGCAGTACTCCCACATGATCGAGCCCAGCGCGCGGTGGAAGGAGTCCACCGACCGCGTGCCGTTGATCGTGAGGAAGTGCTCGATGCGGTCCCTGACGGAGCGCTCGGCCTCGGCCACGGCGCTGTCGTCGGCGTCGACCTTGGGGAACGGGCCGGCCGCGAGGTAGTCGCGGATCGTGTTGGGCAGGACGAAGTAGCCGTCCGACAGGCCCTGCATGAGCGCCGAGGCGCCCAGGCGGTTGGCGCCGTGGTCGGAGAAGTTGGCCTCGCCGGCCACGAACAGGCCCGGGATGTTGGACTGCAGGTCGTAGTCGACCCACAGGCCACCCATCGTGTAGTGCACGGCCGGGTAGATGCGCATCGGCGTCTCGTAGGGGTTGTCCCCCGTGATCCGCGCGTACATGTCGAACAGGTTGCCGTACTTGGAGGACACCGCGTCCTGGCCCATGCGCGAGATCGCCTCGGCGAAGTCGAGGTAGACGCCGCGGCGCACCTGGCGCTCCTCGCCGTCCGGACCGACCTCGGCGATGGCCGGGCCCACGCCACGACCCTCGTCGCACATGTTCTTGGCCTGGCGGGAGGCGATGTCGCGAGGCACCAGGTTGCCGAAGGAGGGGTAGATCCGCTCCAGGTAGTAGTCGCGGTCCTCCTCGGGGATCTGGCGCGGGTCCTTGTCGCAGTCCTCGGCGCGCTTGGGCACCCAGATGCGGCCGTCGTTGCGCAGGGACTCCGACATCAGCGTCAGCTTGGACTGCTTGTCGCCGTGCTGCGGGATGCAGGTCGGGTGGATCTGCGTGTAGCAGGGGTTGGCGAACAGCGCGCCCTTGCGGTGCGCGCGCCAGGTCGCCGTGACGTTGCAGCCCATGGCGTTGGTCGACAGGAAGAAGACGTTGCCGTAGCCGCCGGAGGCCAGGACCACCGCGTCGGCCAGGTGGGTCTCGAGCTCGCCGGTGACCATGTCGCGGGCGATGATCCCGCGGGCGCGGCCGTCGACGACGATCAGCTCGACCATCTCGTGGCGGGTGAACTGCTTGACCGCGCCGGCGGCGACCTGACGCTCGAGCGCCTGGTAGGCGCCGATCAGCAGCTGCTGGCCGGTCTGGCCGCGGGCGTAGAAGGTGCGGGACACCTGCACGCCACCGAAGGAGCGGTTGTCCAGCAGGCCGCCGTACTCGCGGGCGAAGGGCACGCCCTGGGCCACGCACTGGTCGATGATGGCCGCCGACACCTCGGCCAGGCGGTAGACGTTGGACTCGCGGGAGCGGTAGTCACCACCCTTGACCGTGTCGTAGAAGAGGCGGTACACGGAGTCGCCGTCCTCCTTGTAGTTCTTGGCGGCGTTGATGCCACCCTGCGCGGCGATCGAGTGGGCCCGGCGCGGGCTGTCCTGGTAGCAGAACGCCTTGACGTTGTAGCCGGCCTCGCCGAGCGTGGCGGCGGCGGCGCCGCCGGCCAGGCCGGTGCCGACGATGATCACGTCGAGCTTGCGGCGGTTGGCCGGGTTGACGAGCTTGGTCTCGAACTTGTGGCGGGTCCAGCGCGACTCGATCGGGCCCTTGGGCGCCGCCGTGTCCTGGATCGGCTCGCCCTCGCGGTAGATGCCGTGGATCAGGTTGTCAGTCATGGGTCTTCAGGTCCTACTTCCCGATGATGCCGAGGACGATGGCCAGCGGCGGCACGGCGAACCCGACGGCGATCACCAGCGCGAGGGCGATCGCGACGAGGTTGGCGGTGCGGTTGGCCTTCTTGGTGTTGGTGCCGCCCAGCGTCTGGATCGAGCTGTAGATCCCGTGACGCAGGTGCATCCCCAGCGCGACCATGGCGAGGAGGTAGAGCAGCGTCATCCACCAGGTGCTGAACGCGGCGAACGTCAGCAGGAACGGGCTCTCGTGGCCACCGACCATGAGGTCGGCCTCGGAGTAGCCGCTGTTGACGTTGATCTTGGCGATCGTGAAGTGCAGCAGGTGCCAGACGATGAAGACGACGAGGGCCACGCCGCCCCAGCGCATCGTGCGGGACGCCAGCGTCGCGCGGACGGTGCGCTTGACGGCATACCGGTCCTTGCGCGCCGCGTGGGCCCGGCCGGTCAGCTGGATCGCGGCCCAGACGTGCGCCACGACGGCGACGAGCAGGGTGAGCCGGAGGATCCACAGGAAGCCCGAGTGCGGGAGGATCGGCATGAACATCGTGCGCAGGTGGTGCGCGTACTCGTCGAAGGCCGCCTGGCCCGCGAACAGCTTGAGGTTGCCGTACATGTGAAAGAGGACGAAGAACACGAGGAACAGACCCGAGATCGCCATGATGACCTTCATGGTGATGCTGCTGCGCCGCGACGTGTCCTGCCTCGCGGGAAGTGTCGAAGTAGCCACGGGTGAAACTTACCCCTTCGCCGCAGCACGGGCCCGACCGGGGCGCGCCCTGATAGAGCACGGATCGGGAACGATCGCGGTGCACGCTGCGTTGACGTCTCCCCTGCTTAGGGTGCCCTTCGTGACCCACCTCACCGAGGCCCCGGACGGCAGGTCTCACCCCGTGGGACTACCGGTCCGTATGCCGGGCGCGCAGCGCCTCGTCGTAGAGCGCCTTCTTGGCCGCGCCGGTCTGCGCGGCGACCGCGGTGCACGCGTCCTTGAGGCGCTCGCCGGCGGCCACGCGCTCGAGCACCAGCGCCACCGCGTCCTCGGCCCGCACGGCCACGGCCGGCGCGCCCTCGACGACCACGGTGATCTCGCCGCGCACCTCGCCGCGCGCCCACTCGACCAGCTCGTCGAGGGGGCCGCGGACGACCTCCTCGTAGGTCTTGGTCAGCTCGCGGCACACCGCCGCGCGCCGGTCGCCGCCGAAGGCCTCGGCCATGGCCGCGAGGCTGGCGTCGAGCCGGTGCGGGGCCTCGAAGAAGATCATCGTGCGGCGCTCGCCGACGAGCTCGGCCAGGTGACGGGCGCGCTCCCCGGCCTTGCGGGCGAGGAAGCCCTCGAAGCAGAACCGGTCGACGGGCAGCCCGGACACGGCCAGGGCCATCAGCACCGCGCTCGGTCCCGGCACGCAGGTCACGCGGACGTCCGCCTCGACCGCGGCCGCCACCAGCCGGTAGCCGGGGTCGGACACCGACGGCATGCCCGCGTCGGTCACCACGAGCACCCGCTCCCCCGCCTCGAGCCGGGCCAGCAGGTCGGGCGTGCGGGACGCCTCGTTGTGCTCGTGATAGCTGAGGACGGAACCGCGCGGCTGGACGCCGAGGGCCGTGCACAGGCGGTGCAGGCGGCGGGTGTCCTCCGCGGCCACGACGTCGGCGTCGGTCAGCTCGGCGGCCAGGCGCGGGGCGGCGTCGCGCGGGTCGCCGATCGGGGTGGCGGCGAGGACGAGCACCCCGTCCCCGGCGGAACCGCTGCGAGGGGAGGCGGCTGCGGGCGTCATACGAACCGCTCCCGCCCCAGGTCGGTCCGCCGCCCGGGCTCCTCGAGCAGCTCGGGCAGCTCCACCGGCATGCCGTCGTAGGACCGCGGGTCCTCGAGGGGCTCGAGGTGGATGACGACCCGCAGCTCGGGCATCGTCGCGCGCAGGCGCTGCTCGACGTCCTCGGTGAGGTCGTGGCCGCGCCGCACGGTCCAGTGGCCGGGCACGAGCAGGTGCAGCTCGGCGAACTCGTGGTGACCGGACTTGCGGGTGCGGAGTCCGTGGAAGTCGACCTCCTCGGACGCGAACGGCAGCAGGGCCGAGGCGATCTCGCGGTGCCGCTCCTCCGGCAGCGCCGTGTCCATCAGGCCGCCGACGGACTCGCGCAGCAGGCGCACCCCGGTCAGGACGATGTTGATGCCGACGAGGAAGGCGACGATCGGGTCCAGGCGCTGCCACCCCGTCAGGGCGACGAGCAGGACACCCGCCACCACCCCGACGGAGGTCCACACGTCGGTCAGCAGGTGCTGGCCGTCGGCGCGCAGGGTGATCGAGTCGTGCTTGCGACCGGCCCGCACCAGCACCATCGCCACGAGCCCGTTGATCACCGAGGCCACGACCGAGACGGCCAGGCCGACCCCGACGTTGTCGATCGGCTGCGGGTGCAGGAAGCGCTCGACCGCGGTCACGAGGATCACCGCGGCGGCGACGAAGATCATCAGGCCCTCGACGGCCGCCGAGAAGTACTCCGCCTTGGCGTGCCCGAAGTGGTGGTCGTCGTCGGCCGGCCGCCCCGCCACCGTGAGGGCGACGAGCGCGACCACGGCGGCGACGAGGTTGACGATGGACTCGGCGGCGTCCGACAGCAGACCCACGGAGCCGGTGAGCAACCAGGCTCCGGCCTTGAGGGTGATGGTCGCGATGGCCGCCGCGATCGAGAGCCAGGCGAAACGACGGAGGTCGCGCGTGGGGTCGGCTGCGGGTGTCACGCATCGATCATCGCACCCCCGTGCACCTACGATGAGGCGCGTGACGCCACCGACCGACCTCGCCCTGCGGCTGCGGGAGCGACTCCTCGGCCGACCGCTCACCGACACCCTGCGCGCGTGGCTGCTCATCGGTCTGGTCACCGTGGTCGGGGGCGTCCTGCGCTTCTGGGACGTCGGGCGTCCGCACGAGCTGATCTTCGACGAGACGTACTACGTCAAGGACGGGGTCGGCCTGCTCAAGGGCGGCGTCGAGTTGACGCCCAAGTCCTCGATCACCAGCCACGACGTGCCGTTCACCAACGGCACCACCGACGTCTTCGGCACCGCCGGCAACTTCGTCGTGCACCCGCCCCTCGGCAAGTGGTGCATCGCCCTCGGCGAGATGATCTTCGGCCCCACCAGCTCCTTCGGGTGGCGCTTCACCGTCGCGCTGATGGGGACCCTGTCGATCCTCATGATCGGGCTGGTCGCCCGCCGGATGTTCCGCTCCACCCTTCTCGGGGTGGTCGCGGCGATCCTGCTGGCCACCGAGGGGCACCACTTCGTGCACTCGCGGACCTCGCTGCTCGACATGATCCTGTCCTTCTGGGTGCTGGCGGCGTTCTGTGCACTGGTGGCGGACCGCGAGCACTCCCGCCGCCGGCTCGCCGACCGGGCGGCCGCCCTGGTCGCCCAGGGGCGTGACGTCACCTACGGACGCATCGGCCTCGGCATACGGCCGTGGCGGCTCGTGGCCGCCCTCTGCCTCGGGCTGGCCATCGGGACCAAGTGGTCCGGCGGGTTCTACTTCGCGGCGTTCGGCCTGCTCACCGTCGCCTGGGACCTGTCGGCGCGGCGGGCGATCGGCGAGGTCAACTGGGCCCGCAACGGGATCCTCGTCGACGGGGTGACCGCGTTCTTCTCCATGACGACGATCATCGTCAGCACCTACCTCGCGGGCTGGACCGGCTGGCTCCGCAGCGACAACGGCTACGGCCGGCACTGGGCCGACACGCACCCCGCCGACCCGCTGTGGAGCTGGGTGCCCGGGGCGCTGCGCTCGCTGCTGCACTACCACCAGGACATGTTCACGTCGGCGCGCTCCATCACCGCCTCCCACCCCTACATGTCCAACCCCTGGTCGTGGCTCCTGCAGGGCCGACCGACGTCCTTCTACTGGCAGAACCCCAAGCGCGGCGAGCAGGGCTGCACCGTCGACTCCTGCGCCAAGGCGATCACGTCGGTCGGCACGCCCCTGCTGTGGTGGACGGCCGTCGCGGCCCTGGTCGTGCTGCTCGTGATGTGGCTGCTGCGGCGCGACTGGCGGGCCGGCGCGATCGTCGTGTCGGTGGCGGCGGGCTACCTCCCGTGGTTCATGTACCAGGACCGCACGATCTTCACCTTCTACGCCGTGGTGTTCGTGCCCTATCTGGTGCTGGCCGTGACCTATCTGCTGGGCCTCGTGATCGGGCGGCCGGACGCCTCGGACGCGCGGCGGCGCACCGGCCTCACCGTCGCGGGGACCTTCGTGGCGCTGTGCGTGGCGTGCTTCGTGTTCTTCTGGCCGGTCTACACCGCCCAGGTGATCCCGTACGCCGACTGGCAGATCCGCATGTGGTTCCCCTCCTGGATCTGACCTACCCCCGGTAGAGGCATCGACCGGCCTTCGTTCGCCAGGCTGATGCCTCTACCCCCGG
>NZ_DCYC01000099.1:0-2556 GCF_002330965.1 Arsenicicoccus sp. UBA2120 | reverse complement strand
ACGGATCAGTCAGGAGAGCCAGAAATTCGTGGAGCTCCATGCCCCGAGCCTCGCACTCGTCCGACGCCCGCGCGCGTCGTGATGCAGGATGGACAGATGCTGACGCTGGACCTGGCCCGCCGCCTCGCCGCCGCGGGCGTGCTGTGGGAGCCGCAGCCGGGCGACCGGTTCGCGATCGACGTGGACACCCTCACCGACCAGACCTACTGGATCAGCGACCTCACGATCGAGCTGCACCACTACGCCGACCAGTCCGTGCTCGGCTTCAACGGGACGACCGAGTGGGCCCTGGACTCGGTCGGGCTGGACCAGACGGTCTGGCTGCCGCGCGAGGACCAGCTGCGCGAGCTGCTGGGTGACCGGCTGCGGTCGGTGCACCACGAGACAGCGGCCGTATGGCGTGTCGTCACCAACGACGGGCAGCGGGACCGGCATACGACCAACGTCGACCTCGAGTGCGCCTATGCGGAGGCACTGCTCGACCTCTGCTGAGGGTCCCTGGGAAGAGTCTGACCACCCTCGGTGTTGACCTCATGTCCGCTTGATGTCGTCTCGTGGACGCATGAGCACCGCCACCGAGGAGTCCCCCTTGAGCACCAGCGCCACGGCCGCCACGCGCGCCACCCCCAGCAGCGGGGCGGCCCCCGAGGGGCCGTCAGAGCAGTACGAGCCGCCGGAGCAGGGCATCTTCGCCACGCTGGGCCACATCATCCGCTTCACCTCCGAGCTGCGCCCCTACTACCTGGGCGTCGCGGCCTGCGCCATCGTCACGGCGAGCGCCGGCCTGGCGACGCCCTTCCTCGTCGGCCGGGCCACCGACACGATCGTCGACGCGGTCCAGGACGGACGGGGGACCTCCGTCTTCCCGACGCTGGCGATCCTCACGCTCGCGATCCTCGCGGCCGAGCTGGTCAGCACCGTCGTGTCCAACCTGGGCGGCTACACCGGCGACGTCCTCAGCAACCGGATCCGCGCGATCCTGTCGACGCGCTACCTCGACAAGTTGCTGCGCCTGCCGCAGAGCTGGTTCGACGACGAGATGACCGGGACGATCGTGTCGCGGCTCAACCGCTCGATCACCGAGGTCTCCAACTTCGCGAAGTCTCTGGCCAACACCTTCTTCACCATGCTGATCCAGACGGCGGCGGTGCTGGTGATCAGCGCGATCTACTACTGGCCGCTGGCGGTGCTGCTGGCCGTCGTCTTCCCGACCTATGTCTGGCTCACGGGGCTCACGTCGCGCAAGTGGCAGCGGCTCGAGGCCGACAAGAACCACCACGTCGACACGGCCGGTGGCCGCTTCGCCGAGGTCGTGGGGCAGATCCGCGTGGTGCGGTCGTTCACCCGCGAGCGGCACGAGCTCGACACGTTCACGGACCACTTCATGCGGACCGACAGCACGACCAAGGAGCAGTCGCGGCACTGGCACACGATGGACATCATCCGTCGCGGCGTGCTCAACCTGGCCTTCGCGGCCATGTACCTCCTGATCTTCTGGCGGACCCTCGGCGGCGGCTTCTCCGTCGGCCAGATGGTGCTGCTGATCCAGCTGATCGCCATGGCCCGCATGCCCGTCGAGATGATGAGCTGGGTGCTGGACGCCTCGCAGCGTGCGGTGGCCGGGTCGCGCGACTACTTCAAGGTCATGGCGGCGACCGAGGTCGAGCACGTGCGCGAGATGCCGGCGCTGCCCGCCCGCGCCGAGGGCGACGCCGTCCTCGAGTTCGAGGACGTGCGGTTCGGCTACGGCGACGGTCCGGACGTGCTGCGGGACGTCACGTTCGACATACGGCCCGGCGAGCGTGTGGCCCTGGTCAGCGAGTCCGGCGGCGGCAAGACCACCCTGGTCAACCTGCTCCTCGGCCTCTATCCGCTGCGGGGCGGCCACATCCGCCTCGACGGCGTGGACATCGCCACGCTCCCCCACGACGAGCTGCGTCGCCGCATCTCCCTCGTCTTCCAGGACCCGTCGCTGTTCTCCGACACCGTCGGCGAGAACATCCGCTACGGCCACCCCACCGCCAACGCGGACGAGGTCGCCCTGGCCGCCGAGCGCGCCAACGCCAGCGGCTTCATCGGCGGGCTGGAGGGCGAGTTCGACGCCATGATCGGCGAGCGCGGCCTCAAGCTCTCCGGCGGTCAGAAGCAGCGCATCTCCGTGGCCCGTGCCATGCTCAAGGACGCCTCCGTGCTGGTCCTCGACGAGGCCACCAGCGCCCTCGACACCCGCTCGGAGCGGGCCGTCCAGGAGGGGCTCGTGCAGCTCATGGCCGGCCGCACCTCGCTGATCATCGCCCACCGCCTCTCCACCATCGCCGGCGTCGACCGCATCTTGACGATCAAGGACGGCCGGGTCGACGAGATCGGCTCGCCTGCCGAGCTGTCCACCTCCGGTGGCGTGTATGCCGAGCTGCTCGCCATGCAGCGCCGCGGCGAGGACTCGTACCTCAACGCGTACCAGACCGCCCAGTGATCACAGGTGCACGTGGGGGGCTCCCCACTCGTTAGTGTCACTTGACGCCTAAGTGATGCTAACGCCCCCGGAATCCCCAGCTG
>NZ_DCYC01000038.1:0-18968 GCF_002330965.1 Arsenicicoccus sp. UBA2120 | reverse complement strand
CCGGTGCCTGCTTCTCCCGCGAGACGCTCGACGCGATCGCCGAGATCGCCTGCCGCCACGACCTTCTCGTGATCGCGGACGACATCTACCCGCTGTACTCCTACGACGAGCCCCACCTCCCGATCGTCACGCTGCCGGGCATGGCCGAGCGCACGATCGTGCTGGGGTCGTTCAGCAAGGACTACGTCATGACGGGGTGGCGCATCGGCTACGCCATCGCTCCCCCGGCGATCGTCCGGACGATGAAGGACGTCAACGAGAACGCCGTCTTCACCGCCCCCGCGATCTCGCAGCGCGCCGCCCTGCACGCGCTGCGTCGCCGCCACGAGATCCAGCCCCCGATCAAGGAGCTCTACGCCGAGCGGATGCGCTACGCGTGGGAGCGGGTGTGCGCGACGCCGCGGATGTCGGCGCTGCGCCCCAAGGGGTCGATCTACCTGTGGGTCAACGTCACCGAGACCGGTCTGCCGAGCGCGGAGGTGGCCTCGCGCATCTTCGACGAGGCGCACGTGCTGACGATCCCGGGGACGGCGTTCGGCGACTCGTGCGAGGGCTACCTGCGGCTGGCGATGACGGTGTCGGTCGAGCGGTGCGCCGAGGCCTTCGACCGGATCGGGCGCATGCCCCTCTTCTCCTGACCCGCCGCCGGTAAAGGCATCGACCGGCCTTCGTCCCCCAGGCTGATGCCTTTACCGGCGGCGGGTCTTGACCGGCTCCTAGGCCGGCGCCATCGACTGCGGCATCTGCACCGCCACGACCCGCCCGCGAGCCACGACCGACTCCCCCGCCGACACGGTCTCCTCGACGACGACCTTGCGCCCCTTGACCTGCTCGATCACGCCCCGCACCTCCAGCTCGACCCCCATCGGCGTCGGCGCGAGGTAGTCCACCTGCAGGCTCGCCGTGACGTAGCGCAGCAGCGGCTCCGTCGCCGGGTCCAGCCCCGCCGCCCGCGACCCCGCGGCCGCCGCCGAGCCCGTCCCGTGGCAGTCGATCAGCGACGCCACCAGCCCGCCGTAGACATAGCCCGGGATCGCCGTGTGCTCCGGCCGCGGCGTGTAGCGCGCCACCGTCTCCTCGCCGTCCCAGTAGCTGCGCAGCCGGATCCCCGTCTCGTTGAGCCGCCCGCAGCCGTAGCAGTGCGCCACGTCCTCGGGATAGCCGTCCTGGAACGCCCTGCCGTCGCTCATCGCCCTGCCCCTCTCGTGTCGGTCACCCCGAGACTAGGGACGTCGGCCGTATGCCGCCCGCGCGCCCCCACGGTGGGTCGCCGAGCGGTGGCGCGGGGGCGTCATACGGTCGCCGCCAGCGTCAGGCCGCGGCCTGACGTCCGAGGTCCGAGGTCCGCGGCCTGAGGTCCGAGGGCCTGAGGTCCGAGGGCCTGAGGTCCGAGGTCCGAGGCCGGTGGTGCAGCGGGGTCAGGCCAGGTTCCGACGGTCCGTCAGGACGAGCGGCCCGTCCTCGGTGACGGCGATCGTGTGCTCGACGTGCGCGGTGCGGGAGCCGTCGGCGCTGCGCAGCGTCCACCCGTCGCGGTCCTTGGCGAGCTCGTCCGTGGTGGCCATGAGCCAGGGCTCGATCGCGATGACGAGGCCGGGACGCAGCCCGAGACCGCGTCCAGCACGCCCGTCGTTGGGGATGTGCGGCTCGCCGTGCATGGTGCGACCGACGCCGTGACCGCCGAACTGCGTGTTGACCCCGTAGCCCGCCTCCGCCGCCACCTCCCCGATGGCCGCGCTGACGTCGCCGAGCCGCTGGCCCACGCGCGCCGTGTCGATGGCCGCGGTCAGCGCCCGCTCGCAGGTGTCGATGAGCTCCAGGTCGGCCGGCGCGGCCTCGCCCACGATGAAGCTGATGGCGCTGTCGGCCACCCATCCGTCCACCGACGCGGCGAAGTCCAGGGTCACGAGGTCCCCGTCACGCAACCGATAGCGGTGCGGAAGTCCGTGCAGCACAGCGTCGTTGACGCTCGTGCAGATCACGTGCCCGAACGGCGAGTCGCCGAAGCTCGGGTGGTAGTCGAGGTAGCAGCTCGTCGCCCCGCGCTCCCGGATGAGCTCGTGCGCCCGCGCGTCGACGTCCAGCAGGTCCGTCCCCACGCCGACCTCGCGGCGCAGCGTCGCGAGCACCCGGGCGACGAACTCCCCCGCCGGACGCATCGCCTGGACCTCGGCCGGCGTCTTGTACTCGATCACCCGTCAACCTTCTCATCCGGATGCTCGATGCCGGTGCAGGCGCGTGCGCATCCGGCCGTATGCCGCAGCGCCCACCGCCTCCCGGGCCCCGGCATACGGCCGTCCCCCGTCTCGGCGACCGTCCCCCGTCGGCCCGGCCATCCTCTGCGGCACCCACCAGCCCCCGTGGCGTGCTGCAGCTCGCCACGGACACCAGCCGCCGCCACGGGCACCGGAACGTCCCGCCGAGGCAGCTGGCGTGGACGAGCCTCGTCGTCAGCCGTACTGATGGGACCGACTCCTCGACGCTCCGGGCCTCCCTCGTCCCTCGGTCGGATCCTCACGCCTTCGTCGTCAGTCCGTACTGATGGGACCGACTCCTCGACGCTCCGGGCCTCCCTCGTCCCTCGGTCGGATCCTCACGCCTTCGTCGTCAGTCCACACCGAACTCGATCGCGGCGTGGTCCAGGCTCTCCACGTCCTCGTCCGCCTCCAGGTAGCGGCGGTCGCGCGAGATGCGGTCGGCCCCACCGGGTTCGAGCTCTCCCATCAGCCTGCCCTGAGCGACGCCGAGCAGCCCCATCCCGGCATACTGCTCGAGCCGGGCGCGGGAGTCGGCGATGTCCAGGTTGCGCATGGTCAGCTGGCCGATGCGGTCCACGGGACCGAAGGCCGCGCCCTCGGTGCGCTCCATCGACAGCTTGTCCGGGTGATAGCTGAAGCCGGGGCCCTGCGTGTCGAGGATCGAGTAGTCCTCGCCACGGCGCAGGCGCAGCGTCACCTCGCCGGTCACGGCGGAGCCGACCCAGCGCTGCACGGACTCCCGGATCATGAGCGACTGCGGGTCGAGCCAGCGGCCTTCGTACATCAGGCGACCGAGCTTGCGCCCCATCTCGTGGTAGGTCTCGAGGGTGTCCTCGTTGTGGATCGCGTTGAGCAGCCGCTCGTAGGCGACGTAGAGCAGCGCCATGCCCGGCGCCTCGTAGATGCCGCGCGACTTGGCCTCGATGATGCGGTTCTCGATCTGGTCGGACATGCCGAGGCCGTGGCGTCCACCGATGCGGTTGGCCTCGAGGACCAGCTCCACGTCGCTCGCGAAGCCCTCGCCGTTGATGGCGACCGGCCGGCCGGACTCGAAGCGGATCGTGACGTCCTCCGTCTCGATCTCGACCGAGGGGTCCCAGAACTTCACGCCCATGATCGGCTCGACCGACTCCAGGCCGGTGTCGAGGTGCTCGAGGGTCTTGGCCTCGTGGGTGGCCCCCCAGATGTTGGCGTCGGTGGAGTAGGCCTTCTCCGTCGCGTCGCGGTAGGGCAGGTCACGCGTGGAGAGCCACTCGGACATCTCCTTGCGCCCGCCGAGCTCGTCGACGAAGTCCGCGTCCAGCCAGGGCTTGTAGATCTTGAGCCCCGGGTTGGCGAGCAGGCCGTAGCGGTAGAACCGCTCGATGTCGTTGCCCTTGAAGGTCGAGCCGTCGCCCCAGACGTGGACGTCGTCCTCCAGCATGGCGCGCACGAGCAGCGTCCCGGTGACGGCGCGGCCGAGCGGCGTGGTGTTGAAGTAGTAGCGACCGCCCGTGCGGATGTGGAACGCCCCGCAGGTCAGCGCGGCCAGGCCCTCCTCGACGAGCTGGGGTCGGCAGTCGACGAGGCGGGCGGCCTCGGCGCCGTACTCCATCGCGCGGCCGGGGACGCCGTCGATGTCGGGCTCGTCGGGCTGGCCGATGTCGGCCGTGTAGGTGAAGGGCACGGCGCCCTTCTCTCGCATCCACGCGACCGCCACGGAGGTGTCGAGGCCGCCGGAGAACGCCAGGCCGACGCGCCGGCCGATGGGGAGGGAGGTGAGAACCTTGGGCATACGGTCATCATACGGGCGGCTGCATGGCTATGCACAATTGCTCGTATGCCGCAGCCCGGCGTCTCGCGCTGCCGCACCTGTCTCGCGCTGCAGCACGAGACGAGCTCGCCGCCGGTGCCGTGCCACCTCAGCGAGCGGCGTCCTCACCCGGCTTGTCCACCGCACCGCCGTAGCGCCGGTCCCGCTCGGCATAGATCTGCACCGCGCGCCACAGGTCCCGCCGGTCGAAGTCGGGCCACAGCGTGTCGAGGAACACCATCTCGGCATACGCGCTCTGCCAGAGCAGGAAGTTGCTCGTGCGCTGCTCCCCCGAGGACCGCAGGAACAGGTCGACGTCGGGCATGTCCGGGTAGTCCAGGTGGCGCGCGATCGTCCGCTCGTCGATGCCGCGCGGCGACAGCCGGCCGGCCGCGACCTCCTCGGCGATGCGCCGCACGCTGTCGGCGATCTCGGCGCGACCGCCGTAGTTCACGCAGAAGTACAGCGTCAGGACGTCGTTGTCGCGGGTCAGGTCCTGGGCGTGCTCGAGCTCCTTGATGACGCTGGACCACAGGCGCGGCCGACGGCCGACCCAGCGCATCCGCACGCCCCACTCGGCCAGCTGGTCGCGGCGGCGGTGGATCACGTCGCGGTTGAAGCCCATGAGGAAGCGCACCTCGTCCGGGCTGCGGCGCCAGTTCTCGGTGGAGAAGGCATAGGCCGACAGGTTGGGGATCCCCATCTCGATGGCCCCCGCGACCACGTCGAGCAGGCTAGCCTCCCCCGCCTCGTGACCCTGGGTGCGCGGCAGGCCCCGCTGGTTGGCCCAGCGACCGTTGCCGTCCATGACGACGGCCACGTGGTTGGGGACGAGCTCGCGCGGTATGCCGGGCGGCCGGGCGCCGGAGGGGTGCGGGAACGGCGGCCGGACCTGACCCTTCCACGCCTCCGCTCGACGGGGCTCGGCTCGACGGGACCTCAGCGCCACGACCTGCTCCTTCTGATAGCTCGGATCGACCTGCTGGATGCGCTGGTCACGTGCGCTCGACCAGCCGCAGCGACCGGACCCCGCGCTCGAGGTGCCACTGCACGAAGGCCGCGACCAGCCCTGCCCCCTCGCGCCGGTGCCGCACCTCGCTCGAGTCGGCGGTCTCCCAGTCGCCCGACAGCAGCGCCGACAGCAGGATCATCGTGGCGGGGCTGGGTGCGGCGGACCCCGGGGTGCGGCAGTCTCGGCATACGGCACCGCCGGAGGCGAGGTTGAAGCCACGGTGCGGGCCCGGCGCACCGCACCGCGCGCACTCGTCGAAGCTCGGCGCCCAGCCGGCCGTGGCGACCGCGCGCAGGAGATAGGCGTCCATGACCAGGCCGCTCTCGTGCTCGTGCACCGCGAGGCTGCGCAGCGCGCCGGCCAGGAGCATGAACTGCTGGGCGTTGGGCTCGTGCTCGACCGTGAGCTGGTCGGCGGTCTCGACCATCGCGCTGGCCGCGGTGTAGGCGCCGTAGTCGCGCATGATCGTGTCGCCGTAGGCACCCAGCGTCTCGACCTGGGTCACGGTGTCGAGCGAACGCCCTTGGTAGAGCTGGACGTCCACGACCATGAACGGCTCGAGCCGGGCCCCGAAGCGGGACTTGGTGCGGCGCACGCCCTTGGCCACACCGCGGATCTTGCCGTGGCGCCGCGAGAGCATGGTGACGATGCGGTCCGCCTCACCCAGCTTGTGGGTGCGCAGGACCACCGCCTGATCCCGATAGAGCGCCATCACCCCCATCATCCCTGCTCCCGCCCGCAGGTCACTCCCCGACACCCACCCGGACACCCTCCCGGTGCGTTCAGGCCGGCGACCGGTCAGCGACGCACGGGCCAGTCCTCGGCGAGCAGGCCGTACACCCACGAGTCCGAGACCACGCCGTCGATGATGCAGTCCTGTCGCAGCGTCCCCTCCAGGACGAAGCCCAGCTTCTCCAGCACGCGACCGGACGCGGGGTTGCGGGTGTCGCACTCGGCCTGCACCCGGTTGAGCGGCAGCGCGTCGAACGCCCAGGTCAGCACGGCGCGGGAGGCCTCGGTGGCGTAGCCGTGGCCCCAGGACGTCTGGGTCAAGCAGTATCCGAGCCGGGCGCTGCGGAAGGTGTCGTCCCAGTCGACGAAGAGGCACCACCCGAGGAAGGCCCCGTCCTCGAGACGCTCGACCGCCACCCGGATGCCGCTGCCCTGCTCGGCCATGGTGCGGCAGCGCTCGAGGAAGACCCCGGCGCGGGCGGGATCGGTCCAGGGCGGTGAGTCCCAGTACTCCAGCACCCTCGCGTCGCTCATCAGGGCCGTCAGGTCGTCGGCATCGGACGCCGCGAACGGGCGCAGCAGCAGGCGATCGGTGCGCAGGGTGGGGGTGAGCAGCTCCATGCGGCCACCGTAGCGACGCGAAGAGACGGCGCCGAGGGAGTTTTCGGCGCTATGATCGAACGCATGATCGGACTGCAGGGCTCCATCTTCGACCTGGCGGAGGAGTGTGCGCCGGGTCCCCTCGACGGGATGCAGCGCACGGAGCTGACGCGGGGCGCCTGGGTCGATCACTTGCCCGGTTGGGTGCAGGGCTCCGGCCAGCTCTTCGACCGCCTCGTCGAGGTCGTGCCGTGGCACGCGGAGGAGCGCCAGATGTACGACAACGTCGTCGCGGTCCCGCGCCTCACGAAGTACTACGGCTCGCGCGAGACGCTGCCCGACCCCCTGCTCGACGACCTCCGGGACCGACTGTCGGCGCACTACCTGCCCGAGCTCGGCGAGCCCCTGACCAGCGCGGGGCTCTGCCTCTATCGCGACGGCGCCGACTCGGTCGCCTGGCACGGAGACACGATCGGTCGCGGCTCCACTCACGACACGATCGTCGCCATCGTCTCGGTGGGGGCGGCACGCACGCTGGCCCTGCGGCCCCGCGGGGGTGGCCCCACCGCGCACCGGTTCTCCCTCGGTCACGGCGACCTCGTCGTCATGGGTGGTTCGTGCCAGCGGACGTGGGAGCACGCCATACCGAAGTCGACCTCCGCCACCGGCCCCCGCATCTCGATCCAGTTCCGCCCCCGCGGCGTCCGCTGACCCTCCCCCCACTCCACCGACATCGTGGGGGTTTCGTCCAACGTCCTTGGACGAAACCCCCACGATCATCGTTGGTCGGGCGAGGTGAACGCCGTTGCCATGCGGGCTCGCTCGCGCTCGCCGATGCCGTATGACGCCGCTGCGCGGTCCCACCCGCTCGCGGCGGCCCGGACCTCGTCGAGGATCCGCGCGGCGTCGGTCTCCCCGAGGCGGAAGTACTCCGCGACGTCCAGCGCCGCCTCGATCGAGCCCCCGTCGCCCGGGTCGGCGACGTCCGTGGCGAAGGGGCCGGCGAAGGGCGTCGGGTTGAGGTCGAACGCCGGCGAGAGCACCCACCCATCGCCCTCGCGCAGGAAGCCGTGGTTGCGCAGGTGGTCGTCCGTGTTGTTGACCAGGATGCCGAGGACGACGCGCCGCCAGAGCTGGTGCAGGTCCTCGCGCGCCTGGGGCGAGACCTGCTCGACCACCTCGGCGATGTCCAGGTAGGTCGCGCGGTCGCCGTCGGTGGCCTCGAGCATCGTCATGGCGCTGACGTAGCCGAGCCGGTCGGCACCCCGCCGGTCGAAGCGCTCCACGACCAGCACGTCGCGGCCGCCCACCGCCACGAGCCGTGACGGCGGCACGACGACCTGTGCCGCGGCGGCCAGGTCGAGCGCGACCTTCTCCCAGGCCATGACGTTCCAGTCGTCGTGCAGGTCCGCGGGGAACTTGGCGATGCCGACCGCCCCTCCGGGCAGGCGCACGTGGGCCTTGGGGCGTGCCCCGCCGAGGGACGACCCGGCACCGACGAGCCGCCGCAGCTCCCCCAGGTCGGCCTCGTCGGACAGCACCTTGTCCGCCAGCGACAGCAGGGTGCCGAGCTCGGTGAGGACGGGCACGCCGTCCTGCGCCCCCGCCCGGAAGCTGCCCGGCGGGTCCGCCGGCAGGCGGTAGCGGAGCGCGCCCTGCCGCAGGTCGTCGCGCACGCCGAGCAGGAAGTCGGACTCCCCCGGCTGACGGGGCGTCTCGCCGGCCTCGCGAGCCGCCTCGGCGAGGGTGCGCCGCACCAGCGTCCGCCCCCACCGGTCGGGCGCACTGTCCGCGAAGGCGCCGAACAACCTCCCCGCACTGTGGAACCCACCGGATCGCAACGGCAGACCGGGCTCGAGCGCATAGGCGCCCTCGCGCGCGAGGTAGCCCGGGTCGTAGGTGAAGGTGAGGGACTCGGCCCCGCGCCCCTGGTGCACGTGCATGGTCCCCACCCGCACGTCGGGGTCGAGCCACACCTCGACGGTGATCACGGCTCCCCCGCTCCGGCCCGGCGTCGCACCCGCCGCGGCAGGAGCTCCTCCGCACGCAGCCGTCCCACGTCGCTGCGGAGGGGATCGACCGACGCCACGAGCTCGTCGAGCACACCCAGCGCCCGGGCCACCCGCAGGGCGTGCTCCAGCGCCGCACCCTCACCGGCCTCGAGGCGCTTGACGGTGCGCTCCGAGATGCCTGCGCGGTCGGCGACCTGGGCCACCGTCAGTCCCTGCAACACCCGCCAGCCGCGCAACGACTCCCCCAGGCTCGCCAGAGCGCGGGTGACGGGGCGTGGCGTCGGGCTCGTCATACAGCCAAACTAGCAACACGGGGCCAGATCTGACCCCTTAACCCTGCAACTAGGCCAGATCTGTCCCCCCACAACCGCAGGTCGTGAGTGTTCGGTCCAAGACTCTTGGACCAAACACTCACGATCGTGGGGGTGGGTGGGAGGGGTGAGTCGTCAGCGCTCGGCGCGGTTGACCGCCGAGACCACGGCCTCGATCGAGGCGCGCAGGATGTTCTCGTGCAGGCCGATGCCCCAGAGGACGCGCTCGCCGACGGCACACTCGACGTATGACGCCGCCCGGGCGTCGCCACCCGCCGACATGGCGTGCTCGGCGTAGTCGAGGACGCGCACGTCGACGCCATAGGCACCCAGCGCGTCGACGAAGGCCGCGATCGGACCGTTGCCGCTGCCCGTCAGGACCTGCTCGACCCCACGGTCGTCGATCCGGAAGGACCACGTGCCGCGTCCGCCCTCGCCCTCGTCGTCCGTGCGAACTCCCTTGAGCGCGAACCGGCCCCAGCGCCGCTCGGCCGGCAGGTACTCGTCCTCGAAGACCTCCCACAGCTGCGCCGGCGACACCTCGCCGCCCTGCGCGTCCGTGCGGGCCTGCACGACGGCGCTGAACTCCATCTGGAGGCGGCGCGGCAGGTCCAGCCCGCGCTCGGACTTGAGGATGTAGGCGACGCCGCCCTTGCCGGACTGGCTGTTGACGCGGACGACCGCCTCGTAGGACCGGCCGATGTCGTGCGGGTCGATCGGCAGGTAGGGCACGCCCCACACGAGCTCGTCGATCCCCTTGCCGGAGGACGCGGACTCGCGGTCCATCCAGTCGAAGCCCTTCTTGATGGCGTCCTGGTGCGACCCGGAGAAGGCCGTGAAGACGAGGTCGCCGCCGTAGGGGTGGCGCTCGTGGACGGGCAGCTGGTTGCAGTGCTCGACCACCGAGCGGATGCCGGCCATGTCGGAGAAGTCGATCTGCGGGTCGATGCCCTGGCTGACCATGTTCATGCCGAGCGTGACCAGGCAGACGTTGCCGGTGCGCTCGCCGTTGCCGAACAGGCAGCCCTCGATGCGGTCCGCCCCGGCCAGGTAGCCCAGCTCGGCCGCCGCGACGCCCGACCCGCGGTCGTTGTGCGGGTGCAGGGACAGGACGACGGACTCGCGGCGGTCCAGGTGCCGGCTCATCCACTCGATCGAGTCGGCGTAGACGTTGGGCGTGGCCATCTCGACCGTGGCCGGCAGGTTGATGATGATCTTGTGGTCCGGGGTCGGGTCGATGACCTCGATGACCTCGTTGCAGACGCGGGCGGCGAACTCGAGCTCGGTGCCCGTGTAGGACTCCGGGGAGTACTCGTAGTAGATGTCCGTGTCGGGCAGCGTCTCCTCGAGCTTCTTGCACAGGCGGGCGCCCTGCAGCGCGATGTCGACGATGCCGTCCTGGTCGAGGCCGAAGACGACCTTGCGCTGCAGCACCGAGGTGGAGTTGTAGAAGTGGACGATCGCCTGCTTGGCGCCCCGCAGGGCGTCGTACGTGCGCTCGATCAGGTGGTCGCGGCACTGCGTGAGGACCTGGAGCGTCACGTCGTCCGGGATGTGACCGCCCTCGATCAGCTGGCGGACGAAGTCGTAGTCGGTCTGGCTGGCGCTCGGGAAGCCGACCTCGATCTCCTTGTAGCCCATGGCGACGAGCAGCTGGAACATGCGCAGCTTGCGCTCCGGGCTCATCGGGTCGATGAGGGCCTGGTTGCCGTCCCGCAGGTCGACGGCGCACCAGCGCGGGGCGGCCTGCATGACCTTGTCGGGCCAGGTGCGGTCGGGCAGCTCGACGCGGATCTGCTCGTGGAAGGGGACGTACTTGCCAACCGGCATCGGGCTGGGCTGCTGGGGGTGGATCATGCTCTCGTGCCTCACAGTTCGCTGGTCGCTGTCATGCTCGACGGCCGAGCAGAGCGAGCTCCGCGGCGAGGGCGGCCGTCTCTAGAGGGCCTCGCCGCGGCAGGGAAGGAGGAGGCTCCAGGTGGCCGGGTGGACGGCCCCGTTCCGCATACGCACGATCCTGACCGTATGGCGATGCCCCCGGCCCGTCCACCTGGCACGCCGGGCGGTCCCGCATCCTGGGACGCCGTGTCCACGTCACGTCCTGCTGGAGACGGCGCGGGGCGTTCTCCTGATGGCGCGGTCTCGGCAGGCAGTCGAGCCCCAGCAGTCACATGCTGGTCGTATGCCGACCGCGCCTGCGCAGCTCCCCGCCCCCGTCCTGCCGCGCTGCTGCGGCATCGTCCCGCCGCACCTGCTGCGGCACATCGCCGAGGACGCGCCGGAGCGGCGCGCGGTCGAGGCGGCGCGGCACACGTTGCAGCACGACACGCGCAAGCGCAGCACACGCGAGGTCCGCACCACCCGTCCGGAGCCGCGCCTGCCGGGGGCGATCGGCCTGCGGGACTCGCGCACCCGTCATACGACTCCTGCTGCGCCACAACCGGGCTCGCCGTCGCAGCCCGTCACGCTGAAGCCCGACCGCCGCCTCCACGACGCCCGGCACGGCACGACCCTGCCCGGTCAGCTGGTCCGCTCCGAGGACGATCCCCCCACCAAGGACGAGTCCGTGACCGAGGCCTACGACGGGCTGGGGGTGACCTATCGCCTGCTGGCGGACGTCTACGGCCGGGACTCGCTCGACGGGCGCGGGCTGACGCTGGTGGCGACGGTGCACTACGACCGGGACTACAGCAACGCCTTCTGGGACGGCGAGCAGATGGTGTTCGGCGACGGCGACGGGGTCTACTTCGCGTCGTTCACCGACTCCATCGACGTCATGGGCCACGAGCTGGCGCACGGCATCACGCAGTTCACGGCGGGACTGACCTACGTCGGGCAGTCCGGCGCCCTCAACGAGTCGATCTCGGACGTCATCGGCTCGCTGACCAAGCAGCACTCCCTCGGGCAGACCGCGGACCAGGCCGACTGGCTGATCGGGGCCGGGATCTTCACCCCCAAGGTCCACGGGGTGGCGCTGCGGTCCATGAAGGCGCCCGGCACGGCCTATGACGACCCCGCCCTGGGCAAGGACCCGCAGCCGGGGTCGATGGAGGACTACGTCGACCTGCCGCACGACAGCGACAACGACAACGGTGGGGTCCACATCAACTCCGGCATCCCTAACCGCGCGTTCTACCTCGCGGCGGCTGCGCTGGGCGGGCACGCGTGGGAGCGGGCCGGACAGGTGTGGTGGGACGTGCTGACGGCGGCGCACGGCGTGCGGATCCCGCAGGACTGCGGCTTCGCCCGGTTCGCGCGGGCCACCCTCGACGCGGCGGCCGCCCGCTACGGTGCCGACAGTGAGGAGAGCACCGCCGTCGCACAGGCGTGGCAGCAGGTCGGGGTCGAGCCGGCCACCGGCAAGGACTCCGACGACTAGCGTGGTGGCGTGCGCCTCGAGAATCTGGTCATGCAGGCCCGCGACGCCGAGCGCGTCGGTGCCTTCTGGACCCAGGCCCTGGGGCTGGTGGACGCCGGCCCCACGGACTTCGGGTTCGAGGGCCGGCTGGTGCTCGGCGACGACCTGTTCCTCGACCTCAGCGTCGAGCAGGTCGACCGGGCGCCGACCCCCTCCCCTCGGCTACACCCCGACCTGGCCGGCGGCGCGCGCCAGCAGGAGGTGGTCGACCGTCTGCTCGGCCTGGGCGCTCGGCACCTTGACGTCGGTCAGCGCGACGTGCCGTGGGTCGTGCTCGCCGATCCCGACGGCAACCCCTTCTGCGTGATGGAGGATCGCGAGGCCTTTCGCGACACCGGGCCGATCGCCGCGCTGCCGCTGGACAGCGCCGATCCCGAGCGCGACGCCGCGCTGTATGCCGCCCTGACCGGATGGGTGCAGGGCGTCGGCTCCGCGCCGGTCACGCTGAGGCACCCGAGCCTGCGAGGCCCTCTGCTCGAGCTCTGGCGAGAGCTGTCGGCCAAGCAGGGTCAGAACCGGCTGCACCTCGACGTCCGGCCCGAGGCCGACGATCCGTCGCGGGACGAGCTCGTCGACCTCGCCCTCACCTTCGGGGCCACCCGCGCCGACGACGACTGGGCACAGGGGCATCCCTGGGTCGTCCTGCGGGACACCTCGGGCAACGAGCTCTGCATCCTCGACCAGCTGGACGGCTAGCAGCCCCTATCTCCCGGCGCCCCAGCGCCACAGCGTCCGATGCACCGGGCCGGCGTCGAGATAGCGCAGCACGACCTCGATGTCGGCGTGCAGCTGCTCCAGCCCGCGCCGGTAGTGCGCCGGGAAGCGGTGCTGGAGGGGATCGATGCTGTCGCGGGCCACGGCTGCGGTGGCGAGCAGGTCCGGGAGCCGGGTGCGTGGCACGCGGACGTGCAGCCGGCCGTCCACCGTGTCGAGGTAGAGCAGGCACCGGCCGGTCAGGGGCAGCACGGCCGCCGCGGCCTCCGCCCGCAGCTGGTCGCTGCGCCCCTGCCCGAGACGACCCCAGCAGGACCGCAGCGCAGAGGTGTAGCGAGACGAGGCCAGGTAGCGCTGGGCGAGCAGCTGGCAGGTCTCGTACTCCTCGTCGTCGAGGACGGCGGCCGACTGCCTGAGCGCGTCGATGAGCAGCAGCAGAGCGAGCGGCCCGCTGCCCAGCTCGAGCGACTCCGCCGCGAGACGCCGCTGGTCGGCCGGCAGTCGGGCCGTATGACGCTGCAGGAGGTCCGCGATGCGTCCGTCGATCGGCTCCAGCGCCTGCGGGGCCGGTGAGCGCAGGAACCCCCACAGCTCCAGCGGACGATGATCGGGGTTGCCGGGCGCCAGGCCAGGGGACAGTGCGCGACAGTCGGCCAGGTCCGCGCGCAGGTCCTGCCCGCTCAGGGTCACGGCCCCGAGCGCGTCCGGGTCCAGCAGCGCCATGAACTCGATCTCGCGGGCGGCAGTCGTCAGGACCTCCGCCTCCAGGTCGTGCAAGGACACGGCGACGGCGTCGGGGTACTGCGCCAGCAGCTTCATCGTCGCTCCTCCGAGCTCCACGGCCAGGTCCACGTCGGCTGGGTGCCGTCCCTGAGCGTGGTCAAGGTCGTGGTCATCTCGGTCCTCCAGGTCGTCGGGGGCTTCTCGGGAAGGGGGTTTCGGTCGACATACTCCTGCTGCAGATCGCCCGGCGCGGTCCGCGGGGGCGGCGTGGGATCGAGCCCCTCCCTCGCGCGCTGCGCGGCGTCCTGGGCCAGCATCCGCTGCTCGTGGGCCTCCTGCGTGACGCGGAAGCTCGTGCCGCCGTCGGACGCGCGCTCGTTGGTGATCACGATGTGCTGGTCGGTGCGGTCCAGGTGGTAGGCCCGCTGACCGGCCAGCTCGACGCGCGGCTGGGTGTACATCGAGCGGAAGATGCGCTCCTCGAGCTCCGCGTGCGACGTGATCTCCGGCATGTCGGGGGTGTGGACCTTGGCGCCCTTCTTGTCGAGACCGAGCACGTGCTTGTCGTAGGAGTGGCCCCGGGCGATCCGCTGCGCCGTGGCGCCGTACTCCACGTGCACCCGGTTGGTCACCTTGCCGAACATGTCGTGGGCGGCGCGGTTGCGGGCGACCTCGACGGCCCGCGGGTCGGGCCGCGGCGTGCGCACGACCCGGGGGCGCTGCCCGTCTAGATATCCCTGGGAGACGGCGGTCGCCGCGCGAGCCCACAGCGTGAGGGTCGAGTGCTGCACGGGGACGTCCATCACGTATGGCGCGCCGTCCGGGGACTCGAACGGCTCCGCCTCGTGGGCCCACTCGTAGGGGTGCGTGTAGACCCACTGCGCCAGCTCGTGATCGCCGGTCGCCAGCAGCACGGAGCGCGCGAGCATCCCGGCGTCCCCGTGGTCGGAGTACTCGTCCGCCGCGGTGGCGAACGCCTCGTCCTCGGCATAGCGCTGCCGTGACTCCTCGCTCACCGGGCCCCGGCCCCTCTTGTGGGTGTGCGAGGAGACGACCCCCACCACCTGGTGGGCACGGGTGCGCAGGTCCTCGTCGCGGGAGGCGGCCGAGGCGGCCACGGAGGTGGCCGTGGCCACGCCGGGTCGACAGACGGCCGAGGACGAGGTCACCTCCCCGGCGCCGATGCCGGCCAGGGCCCGGGCGAGCGAGTGGTCGACGTCGTCAGCCGTCGCCAGGAGTGCCTGGACATCGCCCTCCGCCGTGGTCCGCAGACCGAGCCGCTCGGCCGGCGACCACGCCGCGTCCACGGCCGGGAGGCACGCCTGCAGGTCGACGACCCGCCCGTCGTCGGTGAGCTCGAACCCGGTGGTGCGCAACGACTCCTCGAGCTGACGCAGGGCGACGACGAGCTGGTCGAGCCGTCCGGCGGCCGCCTGCAGGGCCTCGGCGACCGCCGCGACCTCGGCCGCCTCGGCCCGCACGCCTGCCCTGACGCCGTCGAGCCCGGACCGCGCGGCGTCGGCGGCCTCGCCGCGCCATCCGGCGACCTCGTCGGGCAGCCGCTGGGCGACGCCGCCGAGGGTCACGGCACGCCCGCCGACCGAGGCGGCCACGTCGCGGACCCCGGACGCCGACCAGCGCCGCACCTGCTCCAGCGTCGTCATGGCGCACCGTCCAGGGCGGTCGTCGCCGCGTCCTCGCACGCGCCGTAGGCCTCGCCCGCGCCCACGAGGGCGTCACCGAGCAGGCCAAGGGCCTGGTGCAGCAGCGCGAGCCGGCCGTCCAGCAGCTCGGCCAACCTGGATGCCACCTCGGCGCTGACGCTGCCGGGGAGAGCACCGGCGAGCTGCTCCACCACCGGCGCGACGCGCGCGTGGGCCAGCTCGTCGGCGGCGCCACGCACGCAGGTGCCGCCGTCGACGACGGCGGGCACGGTCACGGCATACCGGCTCATCTGCGGGCCACCTCCTGCTCGACTGATGTCAGGAGGGTATGGCGACCGCCGCCTCGCGGCCCCGCGTCATCCACAGGCGGGGCACGCGGCCGGATCCGTCATCCACAGGCCGCGCCGCGAGGGTCAGAAGCCGAGGCGCTGCAGCTGCTTGGGGTCGCGCTGCCAGTCCTTGGCGACCTTGACGTGCAGGTCGAGATAGACCCGCTGGCCGAGCAGGGCCTCGATCTGGGTGCGGGCCTGGGTGCCGACCTCGCGCAGGCGGGAGCCGCCGCGGCCGATGACGATGGCCTTCTGCGAGGGGCGCTCGACGAAGACGTTGACCCGCACGTCGAGCAGCGGGCTGTCCTCGGGCCGGTCCTCGCGCGGGACCATCTCCTCGACGACCACGGCCAGGGAGTGCGGCAGCTCGTCGCGCACGCCCTCGAGCGCCGCCTCGCGCACGAGCTCGGCGATCATGACGGCCTCGGGCTCGTCGGTGAGGTGACCCTCAGGATAGAGCGGCGGCGACTCGGGCAGGTAGGACACGAGCACCTCGGCGACCTCGCCGACCTGGTCGCCGGACGTGGCGGAGCAGGGGATGATCGCGTCCCACGAGCCCAGCTGGTCCACGGCGATGAGGTGCTCGGCGAGCCGCTGCCGATCGACCTTGTCGCTCTTGGTGACCAGGGCGACGACCGGGCGACGACGCGACCGCTGCAGCTCGGCGAGCTCGGCGGCGATGAACTGGTCGCCGGGGCCGGGTCGCTGGTCGGCAGGGAGGCAGAAGCCGATGACGTCGACCTCCAGCAGGGTCTCGCGGACGAGGTCGTTGAGCCGCTGGCCGAGCAGGGTGCGCGGCTTGTGCAGTCCCGGGGTGTCCACCAGGATCAGCTGGCCCTGCTCGGTGTTGGCGACGCCACGGATGGTGTGCCGGGTCGTCTGGGGCTTGCTGCTGGTGATCGCGACCTTCTGCCCGACGAGGGCGTTGGTCAGCGTGGACTTGCCGGCGTTGGGGCGACCCACGAGGCAGGCGAATCCTGCGCGGAAGGGTGTGCTCATGAGTGGTCCTCCTGGTGCCGGGCGGCGTCGACGGTGTCGGCGCGAAGGGTGCGGTCCCGATCACGCTCAGCCTCCCACACGTCGACCGGCGAGGGTTCCTGCGGCAGGCGGCGCACGACGACGGTCGCGATCCGGTGCCAGCGGCCGGCCGGACGCTCGGCGGTGAGCTCGAGGCCGAGCAGCTCGACCCGCGACCCGGGGATCGGGACGCGGCCGGAGGCCTTGGCGATCAGCCCGCCGACGGTGTCGACGTCCTCCTCCTCGAGGTCGATCCCGAACTCCTCGGCGAAGTCGTCGACGTGCATGGTGGCGGGGATCCGGACCGTGCCGTCCTCGAGGGGCTCGACCCCCTGCGCCTCGCGGTCGTGCTCGTCGGCGATCTCGCCGACGATCTCCTCGAGGATGTCCTCGATGGTGACGAGGCCGGCGGTGCCGCCATACTCGTCGACCACCACGGCCAGGTGGACCTGGTCCTGCTGCATCTCGCGGAGCAGGTCGTCGACCGGCTTGCTGTCGGGGACGAAGTGCATGGGCCGCATCAGCTCCTCGACGGGCAGCGACCTGGCCTGCTCGTCGTCGTTGACCCGCCGGGTGACGTCCTTGAAGTAGAGCAGCCCGAGCACGTCGTCGCTGTCCTCCCCCACGACCGGGATGCGCGAGAACCCGGAGCGCAGGAAGAGCGACATGGCCTTGCCGAGCGTCTTGTCGTGCTCCAGGGTGAGCATGTCGGTGCGCGGCACCATCACCTCGCGGGCGACGGTGTCCCCGAGCTCGAAGACGGAGTGGATCATCTCGCGCTCGTCGTCCTCGATGACGTCGCGCTGGCTCGCGATGTCGACGAGGTCGCGCAGCTCCGCCTCGGTGGCGAACGGCCCCTCGGCGTAACCCTTTCCGGGCGTCACGGCGTTGCCGAAGGCGACGAGCAGGCGGACGACGGGGCCGAGGACGCGGCGCAGCCACACGAGGGTCGGCGACATCATCAGGGACACGCGCGTGGCGTGCTGGTGCCCCAGCGTCCGCGGCGAGACCCCCGCCAGGACGAAGGACAGAAGCGCCATGACGCCGATGCTGACGAGCACGGGCGCGACCGGGCCGTCGAGGCGCTCGGTCACCGCGACCGTGACGAGCACGGCCATCGTCGCCTCCATGACGACACGGAGGAAGGTGGCGGCCGAGATGTAGCCGGGCTTGTCGGCGACGACCGTGGCGAGGGCTCGCGCGCCGGGGCGGCCCTCGTCGAGCATCTCCTCGCTGGTGTGCCGCGAGACGCGTTGCACCGCAGACTCGGTCAGCGCCAGCACGAAGGTCAGGACCAGGGCCAGCACCGCACCCAGGACGAGCTGGATCGTCACGATCAGCCCTGCGGTCGCCCGCGGCCGGCGAGGTAGGTGAGGAGCAGCGTGCGCTGCAGGTCGAACATCTCACGCTCCTCGTCCGGCTCGGCGTGGTCGTAGCCGAGCAGGTGCAGGATGCCGTGGGTGGTCAGCAGGAGCAGCTCCTCCTCGAAGGAGTGCCCGGCCCCCGCGGCCTGCTTCTTGGCGACCGAGGGGCACAGCACGATGTCGCCGAGCACGCCCTCCTGCAGCCGCTGCCCCTCGCGACCCGGCCGCAGCTCGTCCATCGGGAAGCTCATGACGTCGGTCGGACCCTCGAGGTCCATCCACTGCACGTGGAGCCGCTCCATGGAGTCCTCGTCGACGAGGGTGATGGCGAGGTCGGCGCCGCGGTGGACCCGCATGGCGCCGTAGACGAACTGGGACAGCGCGACGAGCTCGCGCACGTCGACCCGGTGGTCGGTCTCGTTGTGGACGTCGATGCTCATCGGCGCGGCGCCTGTCCCCTCTGGTGGTGCGTGGTGCGGCCCTGCGAGGTGCCGCCGTGCTGCGACTCGTCCCAGGCGCCGTAGGCCTGGACGATCTCGCCGACGAGCCGGTGGCGCACGACGTCGGCCGCCGAGAGCTCGGAGAAGTGGATGTCCTCGACGTCGGACAGGATGTCGCGCACGACGCGCAGGCCCGACTGGGTGCCGCCCGGCAGGTCGACCTGGGTCACGTCACCGGTGACGACGATGCGGGAGCCGAACCCGAGACGGGTGAGGAACATCTTCATCTGCTCGGGCGAGGTGTTCTGCGCCTCGTCAAGGATGATGAACGCGTCGTTGAGGGTGCGGCCGCGCATGTAGGCCAGCGGCGCCACCTCGATGGTCCCGGCGGCCATCAGCCGCGGGATCTGCTCGGGGTCGAGCATGTCGTGCAGCGCGTCGTAGAGCGGGCGCAGGTAGGGGTCGATCTTGTCGGTGAGCGTGCCGGGCAGGAAGCCGAGCTTCTCCCCCGCCTCGACCGCCGGCCGGGTCAGGATGATCCGCGTGACGTCCTTGGCCTGCAGCGCGGCGACGGCCTTGGCC
>NZ_DCYC01000004.1:0-8233 GCF_002330965.1 Arsenicicoccus sp. UBA2120 | reverse complement strand
AGACGAGGCTGGCAGCCAACGTGCCAACCCAGGCGGACGTGACTACCTGAGGTAGGTCAGGGGAAGGACGGGACCTCGCCGCGCGACTCGGCAAAGATCAGCAGGGTCCGCGTGCTGGTCACCCCGGGGATGGTCTGGATGCGGTCGAAGACCACCGACCGCAGCGCCGCGTTGTCCTGCGCCCGCACGAGCACGATGACGTCGTACTCCGCAGCCACGAGCGCCACGTGCTCGACGCACGGCACCTGGACGAGCGCGTCGCGGACCTCCCGCCAGGAGTTCTGCTCGACCGACACCAGGACGTACGCCGACGTGCCCAGCCCGGCCGCCTCGGGGTTGACGCGCACGGTGAAGCCGTCGACCACGCCCTGCTCGACCAGCCGGTCCAGCCGGGCGTAGGCGGTGGCGCGCGACACGTGCAGCCGCTCGGCGATGGTGCGCAGCGACTGCCGCCCGTCGTCCACCAGGGCGCCCAGCAGCGCGCGGTCGACCTCGTCGAGCGGTGCGTTCGTCCGCGTCTCGTCAGACATGTGGCCCCCATCCGGTCGGTTGGAGAGCCGATCGTCCGGTTCTCCGCCGCCTCATTGAACCATCGGGCCGGCGGGGCGCACCATGGCGTCTCACCGCTCCACGACATACCGGAGGCTGTCGATGACGACACCCGACCACGTCGCGGGCCGCGCAGCCGCGCAGGCCGTCGACCATCCCGACCACCCGCACCGGCACGAGCCGTTCCAGGCCGGGCTGATCCCCGCTCCGGAGCCGGTGCGCTTCCTGGACGGGGAGGGCAACCGGGTGGAGCCGGTGACCGACGACTACGTCGAGCCGGACGCCGACCAGCTCGTCGAGTGCTACCGCCGGATGGTGGTCGGGCGGCGCTTCGACATCCAGGCGACGGCGCTCACCAAGCAGGGGCGCCTGGCCGTCTATCCCAGCTCGCGCGGCCAGGAGGCCTGCCAGGTCGGCTCGGTCCTCGCGCTGGGCGAGCAGGACTGGGTCTTCCCGACCTACCGCGACAGCGTCGCCCTGGTCAGCCGCGGGGTCGACCCGGTCGAGGTGCTCACCCTGCTCCGCGGTGACCAGCACTGCGGGTATGACGTCGCGCAGACCCACGTCGCGGCCCAGTGCACGCCGCTGTCGACGCAGCTGCTGCACGCGGCCGGGCTGGCGCACGGCGAGCAGCGACGGGGACGCGACACGGTCGTGATGGCGTTCATCGGGGACGGGGCCACGAGCGAGGGCGACTTCCACGAGGGGCTCAACTTCGCCGCCGTCTTCAAGGTCCCCGCGGTCTTCGTGGTGCAGAACAACGGGTGGGCGATCTCGGTGCCGCTCAGCAAGCAGACCGCGGCACCGTCGTTGGCCTACAAGGGGATCGGCTACGGCGTGGTGTGCGAGCAGGTGGACGGCAACGATGCCGTGGCCGTGCTCGCCGTCATGAACAAGGCCGTCGCCTGGGCGCGCGCGGGCAAGGGTCCGGTGCTGCTCGAGCTGCACACCACGCGGCTCGAGGCGCACACCAACGCCGACGACCACCTGCGGTACCGCTCCAAGGAGGAGCTGGCGGCCATCGCCCACGAGGACGCCGTGGCCCGCCTCGAGAAGTACCTGCGCCACCAGGGTCTGGTCGACGACGCGTTCGTCGCGGAGGCCAAGGCCGAGGGCGAGCGGCTCGCCGCGGACCTGCGCGAGCGCATGAACCTCGACCCCGAGACGCACCCCGACGACCTGTTCCGGCACGTCTACGCGACCCTCACGCCGCAGCTGCGCGAGCAGCGGGCGATGCTGCACGCCGAGCTCGACGCCGACGCCGACGCCGCGTCCGAGTCCGACTCGCAGGCAGCCCACGACCCGTCGACGGAGGACGTCCGATGAGCACCGTCACCTTTGCCTCCGCGCTCAACCGGGCGCTCGCGGACGCCATCGCCACCGACCCGGACGTGCTCGTCTTCGGCGAGGACGTGGGGGTGGCCGGCGGCGTCTTCCGGATCACCGACGGCCTCGCGGCGACCTATGGCGACGACCGCTGCTTCGACACCCCCCTCGCGGAGTCGGGGATCATCGGCTTCGGCGTGGGGCTGTGCATGGCGGGCTTCCGGCCCGTCGCCGAGATGCAGTTCGACGCGTTCGCCTACCCGGCGTTCGAGCAGATCACCTCGCACGTCGCCAAGATGCGCAACCGCACCCGCGGCTCCGTGACCATCCCGATGACGATCCGCATCCCGTTCGCCGGGGGCATCGGCGGGGTCGAGCACCACTGCGACTCCTCGGAGGCCTACTACGCCGCCACGCCGGGGCTCAAGGTCGTGACGCCGGCGACGGTCGAGGACGCCTACCTGCTGCTGCGGGCGGCGATCGACGACCCCGACCCCGTGGTGTTCATGGAGCCCAAGCGCCTCTACTGGTCCAAGGGCGACGTCGACCTGGACGACCTGTCGGCGCGCTGGGGGAGCGGGTCGCTGACCCACGACCAGGTCCTTGGTCGGGCCGCGGTGCGACGGTCGGCCTCCGACGTCTCGCGCGCGGCGACGATCGTGGCCTACGGCCCCACCCTGTCGGTGGCGCTGGAGTCCGCCGAGGCCGCGCGCGAGGAGGGCTGGGACGTCGAGGTCGTCGACGTGCGGTCGCTCGTGCCCTTCGACGACGAGACGGTCGTGGCCTCGGTGCGCCGCACGGGCCGTTGCCTGGTGCTGCAGGAGGCCCAGGGCTTCGCGGGCGTCGGGGCGGAGATCGCCGCCCGCGTCCAGGAGCGGGCCTTCCACTCCCTGGCCGCGCCGGTGCTGCGCGTCACGGGCTTCGACATCCCCTATCCCGCACCGAAGCTCGAGCACCTGCACCTCCCCTCGGTGGACCGCGTGCTCGACGCCCTGGCGCGGCTGCAGTGGGACGACGAGCCGGACACGCGCCACCTCGAGCCGGCTGCGACTGCGCCGGCAGCGTCCACAGCGTCCTCAGCGGCGCAGGCGGGGGCGGGTACCCGATGAGCCACAAGGTCTTTCACCTGCCGGACCTCGGCGAGGGCCTGACCGAGGCCGAGGTCGTCAGCTGGCTCGTCGGCCCCGGCGACACCGTCGTCGTCGACCAGCCCATCGCGGTCGTCGAGACCGCCAAGGCCCAGGTCGAGCTGCCCTGCCCGTATGCCGGCAGCGTGGTCACCCTGCACGGCGAGGCCGGGCACGTGGTCGACGTGGGTGCGCCGTTCATCACGGTGGACGTCGACGTGCCTGCGGACGGGATCACCGGCGGTGGGGCGAGCGAGGCGTCCGACGTCGCCGTCGACACCTATCGCGAGGAGGAGCGCGCCGGCTCGGGCGCCGTCCTGATCGGCTACGGCACGAGCGAGGGCTCCCGTCGGCGGCGTCGCCGCGTGGGGGCGGGTGGCCCGACGGCCCCCGCCGCCGGGTCGTCGCTGCCGTCGGCCGCGCCCGTCATGGGCGACACGGCGGGACCGGTCGTCGACGAGCACGTGCCGCCCGAGGTGTCCAGCAAGCCCGGCGCCGCCGTCCGCGTGATCTCCCCGCTGGTGCGTCAGCTCGCCGACGAGCACGGCATCGACCTGCGGACCGTCACCCCGACGGCGCCGGGTGGCATCATCCGCCGGTGCGACGTCATGGCGGTCGTCACGGCCCGCGGTGAGGGTGGCGCGCCGGGATCCCTTGCGCCGCAGTCGGAGTCGCGCGTGACGTCGACCGCGGGGTCCCCGACCCCGGATCGCCGGATCCCGCTGACCGGCATACGAGGCACGATCGCCAGCCGGCTCGCCACCTCGCGCCGCGAGATCCCCGACGCGACCACCTGGGGCGACGTGGACGCGACCGACTTCCTCGCGGTCCGCCGCCAGCTCGCCGACGCGCGGCCCGAGGCACGCATCGGCGTGCTGGCCCTGCTGGGGCGCGTCATGGTCGCCGGCCTCCGGCGCTATCCCGAGCTCAACTCGACCGTCGACACGGCGGCCAACGAGGTCGTGGTGCGCGGGGCGATCAACCTGGGCTTCGCCGCGCAGTCGCCGCGTGGGCTCGTCGTGCCCGTCGTCCACGGCGCGGACGAGATGACCCTCGCCGAGCTGTCCACGGCGTTGCGCGAGCTCACCACCAAGGCCATGGACGGCACGCTGTCCCCGGCCGAGATGACCGGCGGGACGTTCACGCTCAACAACTACGGGGGGTATGGCGTCGACGGCTCCACCCCGATCATCAACCACCCCGAGGCGGCCATGGTCGGCGTGGGACGGATGATCGACAAGCCGTGGGTCGTGGACGGGGCGCTCGCCGTGCGCAAGGTCGGCACGATCGGCCTCACCTTCGACCACCGGGTGTGCGACGGCGGGACCGCGGGCGGCTTCATCCGCTACGTCGCCGACTGCATCGAGCGCCCGACCACCCTGCTCCTCGACCTCTGACCGAGCCGCCCAGTCACCCCACTCACCCCGCCTGCCCCATCCCCTGCCAGGATCGTGAGTGTTCTCTCCAAGAATCTTGGACAAGACACTCACGATCTTCGGGGGTCGAGAGGCGGGGCCGAATGGCGCGGGTCTTGGTGTCTTACGGAGGCAATATTCACGTATGACGACTGTGACCTTCCGCGCGGACGAGCAGCTGCAACGGCTGCTCGTCGAGCTGGCACGACCGGGCGAGACCCGCACCGACACTATCCGGCGAGCGCTGCAGGAAGCGTCGTCGTTCGAGCGACGAGAGCGGATGCGTCTCGAGGCCCTGGCGCTGTCCTGCGACGAGGTGGATCGCGCCGAGTCCCGCGCCGTCCTCGATGACGTGGAGGGCGCGCGTGCGTGGTGACGTCCACGAGCTGCCTGCGCCGCGAGGGGCGCGTGGGCACGAGCAGCGGGGTCGCCGCTACGCCGTCGTCGTGCAGTCGGACGACCTGCTGCTGTCCACCGTCCTGATAGCACCGACCACGACGTCGGCCCGCGCCACCTCGTTCCGCCCCGCCATCGAGCTCATGGGACGAGACATGCTGGTGCTGGTGGAGCAGACCGCCGCCGTCGACCCCGCTCGGCTGGGGCCGTGGGTGGGGCGGCTGAGTCATCATGAGCTCGTCGACGTCGACGACGCCTTGCGTCTGGTGCTGCAGCTCGACCTCTGAGTGCCCCTCAGCCCCAGGATCGTGAGTGTTTGGTCCAACTTTCTTGGACCAAACACTCACGATCTGGGGAGAGCGGATCTGGGGGTGGGGTCAGCGGATCCAGGAGCCGTCGGGGGCGCGGCGCCAGCCTCCGGCGCCAGGAGCTGGAGCCGCCTGGGGCGCCGCAGGGGCGGCAGTGGCGGCCGGTGCCGTGGGGGACGCAGCGGATGCCGCACCTGCCCCGACCGTGGTCGAGCCGGGGGTCGGAGCGACGGGCAGGCCGGCGAGCCGGGCCGCCCGCAGCCGGGCGAAGTAGTCCGCCCACTGCGCGCACGACGGGCGGTGCCCGGGCGTCTCGGACAGGGACGCGGCGAGCAGGTGCTGCCCCTCCGGGTCGAGGACGTCGGCGACCCGGCGGGTGTCGCGGGCCGTCGAGGCGTTGGTGCCGGGGGACAGGCAGCGCAGGACGAACAGCGCGTACTTGTAGACGTCGGTGTAGCTCGTCAGCTGGGTCTGCTCGGCGGCCGGCGGCTCCCAGTCGGGGGTGTTGAGCTGTGGGACGGCCGACATGGTCCCGCGCACGCGCACGGCGTCGCAGTCGACGAGCATGATCCCGGCGTCCGCGCGTCCCGGCCCGACGGAGAACAACGCGTTCTTGGCGTTGAAGTCGCCGAACACGACGTTGTTGGCGTGCAGCAGGGCGAAGACGCGGGCCAGCTCCTCGCACAGGTGCAGCCGCTGGTGCAGGTTGACCAGCGGGAAGCCGAGCTTGGCGCACCGGTTGGCCGCGAGGAAGAGGAACTGGATCTCGCGTTCCTTGCGCATGGCGGATCCGGTGATGGACCGCCCCACCTGGACGAACGAGTCCGGGATGAGCGGCATCAGCAGGCCGACGACGCGACCCTGGTCGCGCACCAACCGGATCGGCCACGCGGCGTGCGAGTCCAGCAGGTCCCGGTCGGGGGCGCTCATGCGCGAGCGCACGCCGACGATGGCCTCGAGGCCGCCGCTGGCGAGCTGGCCCGCCTTGAACTCCTTGTAGGCGAGGCGGTGGTGCACGTCGGGCAGCTGGAGCGTCAGGCACCGGTAGACCCGGCCCTGACCGCCCTCGGCGATGTACTCCAGCTGCCCGAGCTGCGACCGCTCGATGAGCTCGCCGGCCGACAGGCTCACTCGGGCACCACCAGCCAGACGCCGATCGCGCCGCGGTCGTCGTCGAAGGTCTTTCGCCCGAACGCCACCTGCGCCGCGAACTCGAGCGGGTGCGGCGGCCGCGCCCACAGCCGTGCGAGCTCGCGACCGACCTCGCCCCCGCCGGATCCCAGCGGGTCGCCGACCCCGTCGGTCATCAGCACGAGTGCCGCACCCTCGCCGAGCGTCGTCTGCACCGGCACCGGGTCGGCCTCCGGCACCAGCGGGAGGCAGGCGGTGGCGGACTCGGCGATGACGTTGCCGGCGTTCTTGACCTCGCCGAGCGCGATCCAGCCGCGCTCGTCGTCGACGATCCAGGCGCTCGTGTCACCGAGGCGCACGACCGTGACGGCGTGGGTGCCGTCGTCGCTCGGCCGGGTGGCCACGATGCCGATGACCAGCGTGGTCGCCATCCGCTTGGCGACGTCCCGCTGCGTGAGGTCCACCGTCGGCTCGGAGTCCGGCAGCGTCGCGCACACGTCGGCGAGCAGGTCCGCGAGCCGGGTGTAGATCTCGCGGTAGGGGATCTCGGCCGGCTCGTGCGTCTCGAGCATCGTGATGACCTGCGCCGCGCCCTCCTCGGTCGCCATCTTGGCGGCGAGGTGCGACCACTCCCCGGCGGAGACGCCGTCGGCCACGAGGCAGACGAGCCACTCGCCGTCGCGCGAGAGCACCGTGCAGTGGTCGTCCTGGCGGGGGTCGGCATACTGCTGGTGCGCCAGCCCCCGCGAGCTGGCCCCGCGCAGGATCAGCCGCGGTGTGCCCTCGGGGTCCGGGATGGTGGCCGCGTCGATGACGATGTCGTGCGCGTCCCGGTGCTTGAGCTCCGTCAGCGAGACCGCATGGGAGAAGGCCCGACCCGGGTCGCCGATCGTGTAGGCCTCGAACGCGCCCGTCCGCCGGATCGGCTCCGCGGCCGGCGCGGGGACTGCCGCAGCCGGCTCGGGCTCGGCGGAAGCGCCCGCCTCAGCAGGAGCCTTCGGCATGGCGGGAGCCTCGAGGGATGTGTCCGGCTCGGCGGGAGCCTGGTCGGACGTCTCCGGCTGCGGGGGCGCTGCCGGCTGGGACGGGCTGGCCGGCGGGGCGCTCGCGGATCCCGCCGGAGCGCCCTCGCCTGCGTGGCCGGTCGGCTCAGAGGAAGACATCGTCGTCCGCGGCGTAGGACTTGACGCCGTCCTCGGCCTTGGGCAGCACGATCCCGTTGCTGCCCTGGGCGAGACCCGTCGAGGACTGGATGACCGAGGTCACGAGCAGCTTGGCCATCTTGGTGACGGCGGACGCCGCGGTCTGGTCCTGGTCGGCCATGAAGAGGCGCATCGCGCGCTCCGGCGGGTTCTTGGGGTGGATGACCTCCTGCAGGATGCGGGGGTCGGCGCCCTGGAGGCCGAACGGGATGATGTTGGGGTACATCCGGTTGCCCGTGCCGGACGCCTTGTCGTACTGCGTCAGCGCGGCGAAGGCGGCCTTCCAGTCCGGCTCGGCGTCCGTCGGCGCGCCGTCGGAGAGGAAGAACACGGCCGGGCGGTGCACGGCGAAGCCGTCCGCCTTGAGCTGGTTGACGTCCCGCTCGATCTGGGTGCGCAGCAGGTCGAAGGCCGCCTTGTATGACGTCCGCCCCCGCCCCTCGAGCTGCGGCAGGGTCGTCTGCTCGAGCAGGTCGCACAGCGGCAGCACCATGCGGGCGTCGTCGCTGAAGTCCATGACCCCGAAGCGCACCTTGTCGCAGATGATCGGGTCCTTCTCGAGCGCCTGGACGAGGCTCGGGAGGATGTTGTTGGCCTCGGTGAGGGCGCCGCTCTCGACCATGGAGTGGGAGACGTCGCAGACGAGGTAGAACGGCAGGAGCTTGGCCTTGTCGTCCTGCGGCGCGGGGGTGTCGATCGAGCTCGGCACGGGCTGCGCGGGGGCGGCGGGCACGGGCGGAGCAACCGGGGCCGCGGGCGCGGGCGTGGCCGCCGGGGTC
>NZ_DCYC01000027.1:472-8132 GCF_002330965.1 Arsenicicoccus sp. UBA2120 | reverse complement strand
GGACAGCGCATCGGCGCGCTGCTCGTCCCCGGCTCCCCGCAGGCGCCACCAGGCCAGGGCCGCCAGCAGCAGCAGGACGGCGTCGATCATGCGTGAGGTGCGACCGTGACCCCCGACCGAGCCGGCCAGCGCCGTCAGGGTGACGACCAGCATCGCCGCGATCGTGGCCCCGAGGGCGACGACCCAGGTCATGACGGTGGGCTCGACCCGGTCGGCCCCCGGCAGGACGCGCGCCAGCACAGGGGCCAGCAGCGCGGCCAGGACACCGGCGGGCAGCACGGCGGCGGCCGCCAGCCCGGCCAGCACCCCGACCTGCCCGGGCGACGCGCCACGAGTGCGCAGGAGCCGGTCGCCCCGCTCGTTGACCGCCCCGAGCAGCAGGCCCGTCAGCCCCAGCCCCACCAGGGCGACGAGCACGAGCAGGGCCGTCGGTCCGGCGATGGCGGCACGCGTGCGGACACCGTCGGCGACGGCCCGCTCGAGGGTCGCCGGCAGTCCGGTCCGCACCGCGAAACCGTCGAGCAGGGGCGCCTGCTCGAGCGCGGCCACGGCGTGACGCACGGGCGGCTCCAGCCCCGACGCGTCCGCAGGAGGCACGATCCGCCAGGTGGCCGTCGCTCCTGCGCCGAGCGCGGGCACCGTGTCGCCCGAGACCAGCAGCGGCCCCACGGTGCGGAAGTCGCCCTCGCTGATCCCCGCCCCACGGCGCGCGTCGTCGGCCCACCCTGTGGTGTCGGTGGCTCGAGTCCGGTAGGTGCCGCTGATCCGCAGGCGGGGTGGGTCCGCCTGCGTGGCCACCAGCCGGCTGAGGGCGAGGGTCTGCCCCACGCGCCACCCCAGACGCTCGGCCGCAACCTGCGGGACCGCGACGTCGCCGTCCGAGGTGGGCCAGGCCCCGCTCACCAGCGTGCTGCTCGCGACGGCGCCCGGGGCGTGCCCCAGCTCCACCCGCAGGTTGGCGGCGGCGCCCGCCACGGCGTAGCCGGACGAGGTGACCCACCGGGACACCTGGGCGCCCGGGATGCGTGAGGCGGCGGACCGCACCACGGCGTCGGTCTCGGCCAGCCCTCGGGACACGGTGCCGCTCACGACGACCGAGCGGTCGTCCAGCGGCGCCTGCCGCAGGGCCGAGGTGCGCGCGGCCCGGTCCGCGGAGTCCGCGTGGACCTGCGCCGTCGCGGCGGCCAGGCACGCGACGAAGGTGCACAGCGCGACGGCGAGCACGGCGGCAGGGCGATGGCGGACACGGCGCAGCGCAAGCCCCACCAGCACCCCGAGCGACCGCATGACGTCCTCCCCGAACCCGACGCACCGTCGCGTCGGTCCCTGCATCATGCCAGCCCCTGCCGACACACCCTCGCGCCCGCCGTGTGGCCCGGCCCTGGTCTTCAGCGCCGCCGACGGGTCGCTGCGCTGCCTGGTCCTGGAGGTGCGCGACGGACTCGTCCGCACCGTCCAGCTCCACGGCAACCCGGCCAAGCTCGGTGCCCTCGACCGGCCGGCCTGAGCGGGCACGGCGCACGAGGGACGCAGGCCGACACGATTTCGCAACGCGCCCGCAACATGCGCGTGGAAGCCTCACGCCATGGACAGCGCACGATCCAGCGGGCAGGCCCAGACCCGGCACTCCCCCCAGGCGACGCAGACGTCGCAGCCGCGGACCCGGCCGATCCGCAGGCTCGGGGTCGAGGAGGAGTTCCATGTCGTGGACCTGACCACGCGCCGGCTCGCCGCCAAGGCCCCCGAGCTGCTCGAGGCGCTGGCCGACCGCACGGAGTACGTCGCCGAGCTCCAGCAGTGCGTCGTCGAGGTCAACTCGGCCGTCGTCACCGACCTGGACGAGCTGCGCGACGAGCTGCTCCACTGCCGGGAGGGCCTGGTGCAGGCGGCGACGCCGCTGGGACTCGGGATCGTGGCGGCCGGCTCCCTGCCGCTGTCGGCGCCCGACGAGATCGACGTGACCGAGACCCCGCGCTACCGGCGCATGCTGGCGGACTACCAGCTCCTCACGCGCGAGCAGCTGATCTGCGGCTCGCAGGTGCACGTCGACGTGGCCGACCTCGACGAGGCCTGCCTGGTCGCCGAGCACGTGGCCCCCGACCTGCCCCCGCTGCTGGCACTGTCCGCGTCCTCCCCCTACTGGTCGGACGGGGACGACACGGGCTACGCCAGCGTGCGGAGCCTGGTGTGGAGCCGCTGGCCCACGACGGGCCTGTCGAGCGGGGCCCGCTCCGCCGCCGAGTTCGACCGGCTGGTGGCCAACCTCGTCGACACGGGCGTGATCAGCGACCCGGGGATGATCTACTTCGACGTCCGGCCGGCCGCGCGCATCAGCACGATCGAGCTGCGGATCTGCGACAGCTGCCCCTCCACCGACACCATCGTGCTGGTCGCCGGCCTGTTCCGGGCCATGGTGGACCGGGCGGTCGAGACGATCGCCGCGGGCGTCCCCCCGCTCGACCTGGCCCCCGTCGTCGGCCGCGCCGCGTCCTGGCGGGCGGCACGCTCGGGGCTCGAGGGCGACCTCGTCGACCTGCGCTCGGGCCGCACCGCCCCGGCCCCCGAGATCATCCGAGACCTCGTCGCCTCGCTGGAGCCGTGGCTGCGCGCCAACGGCGACTGGGAGCTCGTCGACGGGCTGACCACCGCCGCCCTGCTGCGCGGCAGCTCCGCCGCCCGCCAGCGCCGGGCACGCCGCCGCCGGGGCCGGCTCACGGACGTCGTCGACCAGCTCATCGCCGAGACCGCCCGTGGCGTCGCGGCCCCGGTCGACGGCACCGAGGACCTGCTCGAGTCCTACCGCCCCCGCGAGGGGGCGGCCCCCGCGGCCTACGACGAGGCCGTCGACGAGACCGGTGCACCGCGCCCGCCGTATGCCGACGTGGTCGCCGCCTTCCAGCGGCTGGGGACCCGGGGGCTGCGCCAGCGCGACTACGCGATCGTCGACCTGCAGCGCGCCGACGGCGTAACCTTCCGCCTGCGCGACCAGCCGCAGCCCCAGGTCTTCCCCGTCGACCTGATCCCCCGCATCGTGTCCGCGTCCGACTGGGAGCACATCAGCGCCGGCGGCGAGCAACGGGCGCGGGCGCTCGACGCCTTCCTGCGCGACTGCTACGGCGAGGGCGCGATCTTCGCCGACGGCGTGATGCCCCGCGAGCTGCTGGACCGGGCGCCGGGCTACCGCTCCAGCGGGCGCCTCGGCGGGCCGGGCGTCCGCAACCACGTCAGCGGCCTGGACCTGGTCAGCGACGGACCCGGACGCTGGCGGGTGCTCGAGGACAACCTGCGCGTGCCCTCCGGGGTCGGCTACGCCATCGCGGCGCGCGCCCTGATGCGCCGGTTCGTGCCCGAGGTGTTCCCCCTCGGCATACGGCCCGTCCGTCCCGTCCCCGAGCTGCTGCGCGACACGCTGTCCGCCGCCGCGCAGGGGGGCGCCGCCGAGCCCGGCGAGATCGCCATCCTCTCCTCGGGCCCCACCGACTCCGCGTGGCCCGAGCACACCGGGCTGGCCGAGGCCATGGGCGTCGACGTGCTCACCCCGAGCCAGGTGTGGTTCGAGGACGGGCGCCTCATGCGGCAGCGGGCAGGACGACCGGCCCAGGTGCGCGTGGCCTACCTGCGGATGGACGAGGACCTGCTGCTGTCGGCGGGAGGCCGCGACGGTCAGCCTCTGGGCGCCGGCGTCATCGAGGCGCTGCACCGGGGCACCCTGACGCTGGCCAACGCCCTCGGCAACGGGGTGGGCGACGACAAGGCCGTCTACACCTTCGTGCCGCACATGGTCCGCTACTACCTGGGCGAGGAGCCGATCCTGGACCAGGTCCCCTCCTGGCTGTGCGCCGACGCGGACTCCCGCGAGCACGTCCTGGACCACCTGGGCGAGCTCGTCACCAAGCCGATCGACGGGCACGGCGGGCTCGGGGTGCTCATCGGGCCGGACGCCACGTCCGCCCAGGTCGCCGAGCGGCGGCGCGAGATCCTCGCCAACCCCGAGCGCTACATCGGGCAGGAGCTGGTCGACCTGTCCACGCACCCGACCTTCGACGGCAACGCCCTGCGGCCGCGGCACGTGGACCTGCGGGTGTTCGTGCACCTGCGACGGCGCAGCGGCACCCGCGAGACGGAGGCGATCTCGATGCCGGCCGCGCTGAGCCGGTCCGGGGCCGAGGGCAGCAAGATCGTCAACTCCTCGGCGGGTGGCGGCAGCAAGGACACGTGGATCATGACGGACGGGGAGGAGCGCTGATGTGCGGCATCTGCGGTGAGGTCAGGTTCGGCGAGCGAGGTGCTCGGCCCGCGGACGTCGCGGCGGTCGAGACGATGGCCGAGGCGATGGTCGCGCGCGGTCCCGACAACGGCGGGGTCTGGGCCCAGGGGCGGGTCGCCCTGGGGCACCGGCGCCTGTCGATCATCGACCTGTCGCCCCGCGGCTCCCAGCCGATGGTCGACGCCGAGCTCGGCCTGTCGATGGTGTTCAACGGCTGCATCTACAACTACCAGGAGCTGCGCGCCGAGCTCGAGGGTCACGGCTACCGCTTCTTCTCGCACGCCGACAGCGAGGTGATCATCAAGGCCTACCACCGCTGGGGGCCGGACTGCGTCGAGCACCTGACCGGCATGTTCGCCTTCGCGATCACCGACGTCGACACCGGCGTGCTCACCCTGGCCCGGGACCGGCTCGGGATCAAGCCGCTCTACCTCTCGCGCCGCGGCGACCGGCTGCGCTTCGCCTCGTCGCTGCGCGCGATCGTCGACGCCGGCGACGTGGACGTGTCGCTGGACCGGGTCGCGCTGCACCACTACCTGTCCTTCCACTCCGTCGTGCCCGCGCCCCGCACGATGTTCGCCGGCATCCAGAAGCTCCCGCCGGCCACCATCCGGACCTACCAGCCCGACGGACGCTACACGGACCGCGTCTACTGGGAGCCGTCGTTCACCCGCCGCGAGGACCGCGCCGACTGGGACGCCCGCGACTGGGGCGACGCGCTGCTGGACTCCCTGCGCACCGCCGTCGAGCGACGCATGGTCGCCGACGTGCCCGTGGGCGTGCTGCTGTCCGGCGGCTTCGACTCCAGCCTGGTCGTGGCGCTGCTCGCCGAGCAGGGGCAGCAGGACCTGCAGACCTTCAGCATCGGCTTCGACTCGGCCGGGGGCGAGTCCGGCGACGAGTACTCCTACTCCGACCTGATCGCCGCCCGCTACGGCACCAACCACCACAAGATCCACGTCGACACCAGCCGTCTGCTGCCGGCCGTCCCCGGCACCCTCGCGGCGATGAGCGAGCCGATGGTCAGCCACGACTGCATCGCGTTCTACCTGCTCTCCCAAGAGGTCTCGCGGCACGTCAAGGTCGTGCAGTCGGGCCAGGGCGCGGACGAGGTGCTCGGTGGCTACGACTGGTACCCCCCGCTCCTGGACGTCCCCCGCGACCGGACGACCGAGGCCTACCGCCGGGTCTTCTTCGACCGCAGCCACGACGCCGTGGGTGCCCTGCTGCACCCGGACTACCGCCTCGACCACGACCCGAGCTGGGCCTTCGCCGCCGCCCACCAGGCCGCTCCCGGCGCGGACACCTCCGTCGACGCCGCCCTGCGCCTGGACACGCAGGTCATGCTGGTCGACGACCCGGTCAAGCGGGTGGACACGATGACGATGGCCTGGGGCCTGGAGGGCCGGGTGCCCTTCCTCGACCACGACTTCGTCGAGTTGGCCGGCTCCTGCCCGCCCGAGCTCAAGCTCGCCGGGGGCGGCAAGGGGGTCCTCAAGGACGCCGCCCGGTCGATCCTGCCGGTCGAGGTCATCGACCGCACCAAGGGCTACTTCCCCGTCCCCGGCATCCGCCACCTCGAGGGCGAGGTGCTCGAGCTGGTCCGCGACACCCTCGGCTCGTCGGCGGCGCTCGACCGCCACGTCTTCGACGCCGACGTGCTCGATCGGCTGCTCGCCGATCCCAACACGACCCGCACGACCCTCGGCTCCAACGAGCTGTGGCAGCTCGTGACCCTGGAGCTGTGGCTCCAGACCTTCTGACCGTGATGGAGCTCTCCGGCCGCCCCACCCACGGGGCGTCCGTCGCCCCCGACGGCCGTGCCCTGGCGCACGTCGTCGACGTCGACGGCTATCCCCGAGCGGTGCAGCGCTTCCTCGAGGGGGCGCGCGCCAGCACCTGGCGCCCCGTCCGCCTGCCGGTCGACGGCCCGGTCACCCGGGTGCGTCACTCTCCCGACGGTCTGTGGCTGGCCTGCCAGGTCGCGCCGTATGGCGGGGACCGCTCCCAGGTGTGGGTCGTCACGACCGACCCCGGCGACCCGCAGGCGTGGCGCGCCGACGACGACCGCGACGGGTCGGCGGAGCTCGTCGGCTGGGACGGCACGCGGATCCAGGTCACCGCCGAGCTGGAGGACGGCTCCGGCGAGTCTCGGCTGGTCGACCCGCAGACGCTCGGCGTCGAGGTCGTCGACCGGCGTCCCGAGGGCCGGTTCGTCGACTCGTGGGGCGGCGCGTCGTTGGTGCGGGTGGGCGGTCGCGGCGACCGGTCGCTGCGCCTGCTGTGGGGCGGCGAGGACACCGCGCTGCTGCGCCCGGACCCCGGCTCGGTCACGGACGCCGCCGCGATCCTCGACGACCACCGTCCCCGGCGCCTGCCGTCACGATCGGGCTGGTCGGAGCGGCTGCCCCCGCACACGTCGTGCCCGTCGGAGAGCCGCGAGGGCTACCTGCGCGTCGTGGTCCGCACCGACGTCGGGGGCGACCGGCAGCGGCTGGCGCTGCTCACGGTGACCGGCCGCGGCGTCTCGGAGCGGGTCCTGATGGCTCGTCCGGACGCCGACGTCGAGGAGTTCTGCGTCAGCGAGGACGGCACCCGGGCCGCGGTCCTGTGGAACGTCGACGGCGGCCGCAGCGAGCTCGCCCTCGTCGAGCTGGTCGACAGCACCGTCCACGAGGCCATCCCCCTGCCCGGGTGGGTCGCCACCGAGCCGAGCCTCAGCGCCGACGGCTCGATCCTGGCCCTGACGGTCGAGAGCCCCGACCGGGACCGGTGCGTCGAGATCCTCGACCTGCGCACCCGCAGCTGGGTCTCGCAGGCGTGGGTCGACGTCGACGGCGCCACCCGCGACCCGCAGGCCGTCCTGCCGGAGCTGCTGCGCACCACGACGCGTGACGGCACGGAGGTGTCGTCCTGGTGGCACCCGGCGCGGAACCGCCCGGTCGACGGGGGCGGGCCGGTCGTCATACACCTGCACGGCGGGCCCGAGGGCCAGGAACGTCCCGGCTGGTCGCACCTGTATCCCGTGCTCCTGCGGGCCGGCATCTCGGTCTGCGCCCCCAACGTCCGCGGGTCGGGAGGCTTCGGGCGGGCCTACTCCCACGCCGACGACGTCGGTCTGCGGTGGCGGGGCGTCGACGACGTCGAGGACGTCGTGGCGGACCTCGTCGCGCGCGGCCTCGCCGACCCGGACCGGGTGGCGTGCGTGGGCTGGTCGTATGGCGGCTACCTGACCCTCTCGTGCCTGGCGGCACGACCCGGGCTCTTCGCAGCCGGGGCGAGCATCGCGGGGATGAGCGACCTCGGCACGTTCTACGCCACCACCGAGCCGTGGATCGCGCGGGCCGCCCTGCCGAAGTACGGCCACCCCGTCCACGACGCCGAGCTGCTGCG
>NZ_DCYC01000027.1:0-358 GCF_002330965.1 Arsenicicoccus sp. UBA2120 | reverse complement strand
CCACGACGCCGAGCTGCTGCGGACCATCTCGCCGCTGCGGCTGGCCGACCGGATCGACGCGCCCGTGCTGCTGGTGCACGGCGCCCACGACACCAACGTCCCGCCGAGCGAGTCGCAGCAGCTCGCCGAGGCGGTGCAGGCGGCGGGCGGGACCGCGCGCTGCGAGATCGTGCCCGACGAGGGCCACGAGATCGTCCAGCCCGCCCGGCGTCGCGCGGCGGCCGAGCTGGTCCGGGACTGGACGCTGGCGGCCTTCGCCGCGGCGGTCAGCCCTGCCGGTGCGCCGTCACGAACGGGCAGGCGAACGGGTCCCGGTCACCCAGCCCCACCCGGTTGAGGTGCCGCGCGACGATGCCAT
>NZ_DCYC01000024.1:0-29364 GCF_002330965.1 Arsenicicoccus sp. UBA2120 | reverse complement strand
CACTCCACGGGACTCTTACCCCTCACGGGCCTGGGGCGCCAGGACAGCCCCCACGCACGACGAGGCGGGCAGGACCGTGACGATCCTGCCCGCCTCGCGGGAACCGACGACCATAGGGTCATCGCTGCTGACGGCGGCGAACCGACGTCCGTATCTCTGAGGCGCCGCGTGGTCGCGGCGCCCTCGGCAGACGCTCGACGCGCACGCGCGCCAGCTCCTGGCTGAAGTGCTGGAACATGATGGATCTCCTTGGTGATCAAGCTGTGTCGGTGTCTTCGTCAGCGCCTACGCGGCGACGTCGTCCTTGCGGGGCCGCCCGCGCGGCCTCTTGCGGGGCACGACCACCCCTGCGACGAACAGCTGTCCGCCCCAGACGCCCCACGGCTCCCGGCGCTCCAGGGCGCCGGCCAGGCAGTCGTCCCTCGCCGGGCAGGTGCCGCAGAGGGACTTGGCGAACTCGACACCGTCGGGGGTGTCGGCGAACCACATCTCGGGCTCGTTCTCCTGGCAGGGGATGGTCTCGGCGGCCGCGATCGCGGCGACCTGGTTGTCGATGAGCTCCGTGAGTGTCATCGCTGCCTCCTCAAGGTGATGCCCCGGGGTGGTGGGGCGGCGGGTGCCCGGTGGGGGCGGGTGGTGGGTCCGGTGGTGCGGTCGAGGGCCATGGGGTCCTCCTCGGCGTGGTCGGTCGGTGCCCGGACACGCACGAAGGCCGCGGATCCCGGATGTCGGGTTCCGCGGCCTTGGAGAAGACCTGGGTCTAGGGACTAGACCGGTGGCCTCCCGAGGAACGGGACGACATCCGACGGGGCGAACGAGGTGGACGGGTCGATGACGTGGGCGGAGCCGGGACGCACTCCGTCCATGACGCGGGCGGTGCCGCCGGCGTAGGACAGACCGGTCCCCTGACCCTTGCCACGGGCACCCGCGGGCGCACCGAGGGTGCCGCGATCACGGGTGGTCGAGCGCAGGGGCGTGACAGCATCGACGCAGTAACGCGTCACGATCGTCATCGTCGTGTTCTCCATGCGGCCCACCCTCCTCACTGCGCTCATCGGCACCTCGGTGCCGGGACGTGCGTCACGAGCAGCGCTCGTGACAGGACACCTTGGACTGTAGCCTCCGCCCGCGAGAGGGGGCAATGCCTTTATCGACCTGATCCGCCAGGCGGGACCCGATCAGCCTTCTTTGCCCGCGGATTCCTTTGCAGCGGAAAGGATCTCGTCGACGTCGGCGCCACCGAGAATGGCCAGCACGGACTCGCCGTAGAGCCCCAGCTTGCGGGCCCCCACCCCGGAGACGGTGGCCAGGGCAGCGACGTCGGACGGCACCTGCTCGGCGATGGCCGTCAGGGTCGCGTCGGTGAACACGACATAGGCGGGCACGCCGGCAGCGGCCGCGGTGGCCTTGCGCCAGGTGCGGAGCGCCTCGAAGGTGGCCTCGTCGTAGGTGGGCGGGCAGTCCCCACAACGCCCGGTCTTGCGCTCGGCGGCCGAGCTCAGCTCCGCCCCGCACGTGCGGCAGAACGCCGGCTTGGCGATCGACGGCTTGCGCTGGCGGCCGGTGGCGCCGGCGGCCTTGCGGGGCGCGGACCTGGCGCCCTCTCCCAGGACCGACGCGGCATCGTCGAGGAACCGGCTGGGGCGACGGGAGGCCCGTCCGCCCACGTTGCGGGACGCCGCCCAGGACAGGGCGAGCTCGCGACGGGCACGGGTCAGGCCGACGTAGAGCAGACGGCGCTCCTCCTCGATGGCCTCCCACCCCTCGGCCATCGAGATCGGCAGGAGGCCGTCGCTGCAGCCCACGAGGTGCACGACGTCCCACTCCAGGCCCTTGGCGCTGTGGAAGGACGCGAGCGTGACGCCCTGCACCGTGGGGGCGTGCTGGGCCGCGGCACGCTCCGTGAGGTCGGCGACGAGCTCCGGCAGACGTGCGTCCGGCTGCGAGGCCACGAGGTCGTCGGCGAGGGCCACCAGCGCCTGGAGGGACTCCCAGCGCTCGCGGGTGGCGCCGCCCGAGGCCGGTGGTTGCTCCGACCAGCCGACACCACCGAGGACGTCCCTGGTCAGTCGCCCGAGCGGCACCGTGCCGTCGTCGGCGCGCGCCTGCCCCCGCAGCAGCAGCAGCGCGTCGCGGACCTCGCGCCGTGAGAAGAACCGCTCCCCTCCGCGGACGAGGTAGGGGACGTCGGCGTCCGCGAGCGCGGACTCCAGCGCCTCGCTCTGGGAGTTGGTGCGGAACAGGATGGCGATCTCGGCGGGTGGGGTGCCCGCGTCGATGCGACGCCTGATCTCGGCCGCGACACCGCGCGCCTCGGCCTGGTCGTCGTCGTAGGCCGTCAGCCGGGGCTGGGGACCGTCCTCGCCCTGCGCCTGGAGCTGCACGAGCGCTCGGCCCGCGCCCGTGCGGCTCGCCTGGCCCTGGGCGCGCAGCATCACGTTGGCGAGCCCGACCACCTGGGGCGTGGACCGGTAGTTGCGGACGAGCTTGACGACGGCCGCGTCCGGGTAGCGCGCCGAGAAGCCCAGTAGGTGCGCGGGCGAGGCGCCGGTGAAGGAGTAGATGGTCTGGGCCGCGTCGCCGACCACGCACACGTCCTGGCGGTCGCCGACCCACAGGTCGAGCAGCCGCTGCTGCAGGGCGTTGACGTCCTGGTACTCGTCCACGACGAAGTGGCGGTACTGCCCGCGCACCTCGCGGGCCACGGCCGGGTGCTCGTCGAGGATGCCGGCCATGATCAGCAGGACGTCCTCGAAGTCGATGACCCCGCGCTCGCCCTTGACCTCCTCGTAGGCCTGCAGCAGGCGTGCCATCGCCGTCGCGTCCAGCCCTGCGGGGTCCCGGCGGGCGTGCCGTGCCGCGGCGGGATAGGTCTCGGGCGTCAGCAGGCTGACCTTGGCCCACTCCACCTCGGCCGCGAGGTCCCGGATGGCAGGGCGGTCGAGCTGCAGGTGCAGCCTGGCCCCCGCCTCCGCGACGGCCCCCGCCTTGTGCGGCATCACCTCGGGCGCCGCACCGCCGATCGCCCGGGGCCAGAAGTAGTGGAGCTGGCGCAGCGCCGCGGCGTGGAAGGTGCGGGCCTGGACCCCTCCGGCCCCGAGGTCGCGCAGCCGGGTGCGCATCTCGCCGGCCGCGCGGGCGGTGAAGGTGACGGCGAGCACGCGCTGGGGGACGTAGACGCCGGACCGCACGCCGTAGGCGATGCGGTGCGTGATCGCGCGGGTCTTGCCGGTGCCCGCACCTGCCAGCACGCACATGGGCCCGAGGGGTCGCTCGGCGACCGCCCGCTGCTCAGGATCGAGGGCGGTCAGTATGTCGTCAGGGGTCGCAGCCATCGCCCGAAGTCTCCCAGATGCCACCGACATACCTCGACGCGGCGCCGGCCCACCCGCCGTGGCTCACCAGGGGACGGGAGGACCATCCTGGAGCGCGGCGATGGGCTCGCCCAGCCAGCGCTCGACGAGGTGGTAGGCCACCGAGATCGGGGTGCCGCCGGACAGCACGGCGCCGGCCCGGATGTCGGCCCGCAGCTCGTCGCGGGAGTACCACCGGGCCTCGGCGATCTCGTCGTCGGCGAACCGCAGCTGGCCGTCGCGGGCGCGGGCGGTGAACGCCAGCATCAAGGATGCCGGGAAGGGCCAGGGCTGGTTCCCGGCATACTCGACCGCCTCGACCTCCAGCCCGACCTCCTCCTTGACCTCGCGGGCCACCGCCACCTCGAGGGACTCCCCCGGCTCGACGAACCCGGCGAGCACGGACAGGCGCCCCTCCGGCCAGGATGCGTTGCGCGCCAGCAGCAGACGGTCCTGCCGGTCGACCACGGCCATGATCACGGCGGGCGAGGTGACGGGATAGGACTCGTGGCCCTCCGGGCAGCGCCGCACCCAGCCGGAGCTGTTGACGGCCGTGGGGAGGCCGCACCGGGAGCAGAAGCGGTGCGCGCGGTGCCAGTTCGAGATACCGGCCAGCGTCGACGCCAGGGCGACGTCGAGCGGATCGAGCGTGAGGCCGAGCGAGCGCAGCCCCAGCCAGCGAGAGGGCTCGTCGGCGGCGCCGTCCCGCGCGGGGTCGCCGGGCCCGGACGCGTCTGGCATCGGGTCCCGGGCCACGCCCAGGTACTGACCGCCACCCTCGTCGGCCCCCAGGTAGACCACCAGGTCCTCGGCGGTCACCCGGACCTCGACCGGGCGGTGGAGCACGAGGGCGGACCCGTCGGCGCGAGCCTGGAGCAGGTCCCCACGGGACACCACGACCTGGGTGCCCTCGTCGTCGAGCAGCCGTGGCACGAGTCCCGCGTCGCCGCGCAACCAGCCTGAACGGTCCAGCGCGGAGCGGGACAGGGCCAGTTCGGGCAGGATTCGCGGCGCTCCGGTCACGCCTGACAGCCTAGACGCCGGGGCTCGCCTACCGTGGGGCGCGTGACCGTCGCCATCCGCTCCCCGTTGCACCTCGCCGCCCTGGCCAGCGCCGCCGTCAAGGGCCTGGACCCGGTGTCGGTGGAGCCCGTGCACGGGGAGGACGACCGGTGCGACGTCGCCCGCGTCCACGACTCGCAGCAGCGCACCTGGACGATCCGCGTGCCGCGGTCCGCGGCCGACGCCGCCCAGATGGAGTCGGCCGCGATGCTGCTCCCCCACCTCGACAAGCGGCTGGCGTTCGAGGTCCCCCAGGAGGCCGGCAGCGTCGCCCTGCGCGACTCGGGTCGGGCGATGGTCTACGCGCAGGTGCGGGGGCGCAACCTCGACTTCTCGAGACTCCCCGCCGGGCCCGGCCTGGCGGCCGCCCTCGGTCGCGCGCTGGGCGAGATCCACAACCTGGACCCCCGTCTCTACGACGAGGCCGGCGTCCCGGTCTACGACGCCGAGACCTATCGCACGCGTCACCTGGCCGAGCTCGACCGGGCGGCGAGCACCGGGCACGTCCCGGCGAGGCTGCTGAGCAGGTGGGAGCGCGCCCTGGAGAACGTCGCTCACTGGCGCTTCGCCCCAGCGACCATCCACGGTCGGATGTCCGGCGAGCTCCTCCTGGCCGACTTCGAGGACGACGGGGACGCCGCGAGCGGCCGCATCGTGGCGATCACCGGCTGGGACCAGGCTCGGGTGGCCGATCCGGCCGACGACTTCGCCGTGCTGTGGTCCCAGGCGACCCCAGAAGCGTTCGACACCGTGCTGGAGGCGTACGCCGGCACCCGGCACGAGCGCCCGGACCGCGCGCTGGAGATGCGCGCCAGGCTGGCGGGCGAGCTGCGACTGGTGCGCGAGCTCGTCCACGCCGAGGCCGCGCAGGACGACCTGGCCCGCAGGGAGGCGCAGTCGGCGCTCCAGCGGCTGGACGACGAGGTGGCCGGGGACGACCTGGTCGCGCACGTGCCGGCCGTGACCCTGCCCGGACCCATCGGTGCCCCCGAGACGATGGACGCCGACCTCGACGACGCCCCCCACCTGTCTGACGACCGTCATGACGCCGTCACCGGCCGGGCGCCGGCCGGCCGGCCCGAGCACCGACCCGCGGCTCGTCCGGCACCGTCGTTGGACGAGGAGGGCGCACCTACCCAGCCGGTGGTGCTGCGGGACGTCCGCACCGACCTGGCAGACGGAGCCGACGAGACGGTGCGAACGGGCTCTGGCGACGCACCCACCGAGGTCACGCGGATCGTCCCGGTCGCCGAGCCGGGCGAGTCGCGGCCGGGCCGCCGAACCGAGGGCGACACCTCTGCGGACGACGGTGCCACAGGGATCCGGGGTCTGCACCAGCGGCGGGACCAGCTCGAGAACCACGACGACGCGCCGGCCGCCTCGGGCGAGGGGGACCGCGACGGGGCAGCCGACGCTGTGCCGGTGGTGAAGGCGACGCCGGACGACACCGTCCAGGAGGACGAGTACGTCGTGGACACCACCCGACACACGACCACCCACCTGCGGCCCGGCGATCACTCCCGCTGACGGGCTGGGCGGTCAGCGGGGCGACTGACCAGCCGTGAGGTCGGCCACGAGCGTCGCCAGGGCCTGCTCGTCGGGGAGGTCCGGTCGCACGGTCTGGCCGGTGGCGGCGTAGTAGAAGGCGCCGTCGACGAGCGCGGGGTCGACCTGCTGCAACCGGGCGTAGGCGACCCGGTAGACAGCCAGCTGGAGCCGGCGCACCTCGGCTCGTCGACCGGTCGGCGGCGCGCCCGTCTTCCAATCCACCACCGTGAACCCCCCGTCCGGTCGGGGGAAGACGGCGTCGATGCGCCCGCGCAGCCTCGCGCCCGCCACGGTGGACTCCACCGCCAGCTCGATGGCCACCGGGGAGAGCGCCGCCCACTCGCTCTCGAGGAAGTGTGCCTTCATCAGGTCGAGGTCCCCCTCGTCGGCAGCGGACTCGTCCGCGCTGCCGGGGAGCTCGTCCAGGTCGATGATGGCCGCCTGGGCGTAGTGCTGCTCGACCCAGGCGTGGAAGGCCGTGCCCCTCCGGGCCGCTGTGGCCGGGGCAGCCGGCATCGGGCGACGCAGCCCCACGGCGAACTCGTCAGGGTCGTCGGCGAGGGCCACGAGCGACGACGTCGACAGGTGGGGCGGTAGAGACACCAGCACCTCGGAGCGCTGCTGGGCCGCATCTCGCTCAGCGACGAGGACGGCGATCTCACGGTCCAGGTGCCGCCACTCGTCCGCAGGCGTGACCGCCGCCGCAGGCGTGGGCTCCACCTCGGGCGTGGGCGCCACCTCGGACGTGGGCGCCGTGGATCCGCAAGCCGCCTGGACCGCGTCGGCGGCCCGGGTGAGAGCTGGGTCAGGGGCGTCGCGCAACGGCCACGGCAGGGTGAGCTGATCCGCCAGCCGCGGGTTGGCGAGGTCGTCGTCGCGGGAGTCCGGCATCTCGGCCCAGGCTGTCGTGCGGGCGATCCCCGCCTCGCGAACCTCGTCCAGCAGGCGGGACGTGACCCGCGGGCTGCGCTGAGTGGCCCAGACGGGGGCGGTCAGCAGCAGCTCGTGGCGGGCCCGGGTGACGGCGACGTAGGCCAGTCGTCGCTCCTCGACGACGGCGTGCTGCCCGCACGCCAGCACGAAGGTTTCGATCCGGCTCGCCAGCTCCTGACGGTCCGGGCAGGTCGCCCAGTCGAGGTGCGGCAGGCCGGACCGGTCGCCCCGCAGGCCGAAGGGGAGGCTGTCGAGCCCGCTCAACCAGGCCTTGTCCTTGGGCGGCGGCACCCGCCACCCACCGTCGTCCCGGGCGGCGACCCGGGCGTCGTGGGCCGGGAAGGTGCCCTCCTCGAGCCCGGGGACGACCACGAGGTCCCACTCCAGCCCTTTGGAGGCGTGGACCGTCAGCAGCTGCACGGCTCCCGGGGTGGGCGCGGTCTGACCGGCGGCGAGGCCTCTCTCGCGAGCCTCGGCGACGTCCAGCCAGGTCAGCAGACCGCCCAGCGTGGGCCGCTCGGACGACGAGGCGTAGGCGGCAACGACGTCGGCGAAGGCCTCGAGGTGGACCCGGGCATCGGCGACCGAACGCCCCGGTCGCGCCATGAGCTCGAGGTCCAGCCCCAGCACCCGCTCGGCCTCGCCGACGACCTCGGGCACGGTGGCGCTCAGGACCTCGCGCACCCGCCGGACCCTGCGCCGCAGGTCGACGAGCCGCGATCGGCCGGTGTCGCCCAGGGCGCGGCCGTGGGCGTCGTGCCATCCCGTCGGGGGTAGCCGGTCCAGCGCCTCGACGAGGCCCACCTGCTCCGGCTCCCCCACCTCGCCCCCTCGACCTAGCGACCGTGTCCAGGCGTGCAGGCCTGCGAGGTCGGCCGGGCCGAGGCGCACCAGCGGCCCCGTGAGGAGACGCATCAGGTGGTCACCGCGGGAGGGGTCGTCCACGACGTGCAGGAAGGACACGAGGTCGACGACCTCGGGCATGCTGAGGAGCCCGCCCAGGCCAACGACCTCGACGGGCAGGCCGGCGGCGGTGAGGGTCTCCGCGAGCAGGGTGAACTGGCTCCGCTTGCGGCACAGCACGGCGGCCGTCGGGCGCGGGTCGCCGTTCAGGCCGACGGTCGTGCCGGTCTCGCTGGGATCAGGCTGCGCCGCCAGCCGCTCGCTCAGCCAGTCGGCGATGTGCGCGGCCTCGGCCTCCAGGGTGTCGAGGCGGGCCGCCTCCACCTGACCGGGGCCGGCCCCGGGGCGCGGCTCGAGGACCGCCACCTCCACCGGGCAGGCGGCGGTGAGGGGCGCGGCGATGACGTTGGCCGCAGCGAGGATGGCGCCGTCGTTGCGCCAGGAGGTGGACAGCGGCAACGTGCGGGCGGGCCCAGCGGGTCCGGGGAACTGCTGGGGGAAGGACGTCAACGTGGTGGAGCTGGCGCCCCGCCAGCCGTAGATCGACTGGTGCGGGTCCCCCACCGCCATGACCGGAACCGTCTCGTCCGCCTCGGCGTAGAGCCGGCGCAGCAGCACCAGCTGCGCCTCGCTGGTGTCCTGGAACTCGTCGAGGAGGACGGCACGGAATCGCTGCCGCTCCCCCCGACCGACGTCGGGGAAGGCGCTCGCGATGCGGGCTGCCACGGACATCTGGTCGGCGAAGTCCAGGCTCTCCCGCGCCCGCTTGACGCGCTGGTAGTCCAGGATCAGCGGGACCAGGGCCTGCCGCTGACGCAGGACCCCGATGGCCTCCAGCACCGGCTTGAGCGGCGTCTTGCGTCCCTCTCCGTCGGGGAGAGCGTCCCAGGCCGCCAGGAGTCTGCGCAGGTGGTCGCCAAGGTCCTCGGGGGTGCCGAGGTGCTCCGCGAGCTGGCCGGAGAGCGACAGGACCGCCTCGACGACCGTGGACACGGCCGGGACCGCCCGGCCGGCGGCGCTGCTGACGGTGTCCAACGGCCCCGGATAGGCCTCGACGACCTCCTGCGCGAGCTGCCAGCAGGACGCCTCGGACAGCAGCCGGGCCCCGGGCTCGTTGCCGAGCCGTAGGCCGTGCTCGGACACGAGCCGGCCGGCGTACGCGTGGTAGGTGGAGACCGTGGGCGTGAGGTCGAGGCCGTCGTCGGGTGAGCCGTCACGCCACAGCCCGGCGGCCTCCAGCTGCCGCAGCCGGCGTCCGATGCGCTCGGCCAGCTCACCGGCAGCCTTGCGGGTGAAGGTGAGGCCGAGCACCTCCTGCGGCTGGACCAGACCGTTGGCGACGAGCCACACGACCCTGGCCGACATGGTCTCGGTCTTGCCCGAGCCTGCCCCGGCCACGACCAGCAGCGGCTCCCGAGGAGCCTCGATGACGGCCTGCTGCTCGGCCGTCGGCGGAGGCTGGCCCAGGGCCTGGGCGATGTCGAGAGCACCGATCAGCGTCACAGGGTCCTCCCCTCGGGCTGCGCCGGGCAGGACCTGCGGACCGGGCAGTAGGAGCAGTGGTCACCCGGCGTGGCGGGGAAGCTGTCGCCGGCCATCCCCTCGGCGGTCGACTCGACGAGCTCGCGCGCCCACCCCGGGTCGTCGGCCTCGACGGCCGGCGCCTGCGGTTGGACGCGGGGGGCACGTCGGTCGCCGCCGAGCTGCAGCAGGGCCGCACCCGCGGACCCGGTGCCCGAGGGGAAGGCACCGGCCTCGACGGCGGCCTGGTAGGCCGCCAGCTGCGCGTGGTCGGCGAGCTCGGCCTGCGTGGGGGCGCTCTTGCCCGTCTTGATGTCGACGACCCGGAGGCGACCGTCCGGGGCACGCTCGAGGCGGTCGACGCGGCCCGTCAGCAGGGCGCGCCCGATCTCGACGCGGGCCTCCTGCTCGACCGCGACGAGCTCCCACCCCTCGTCCCGGATGGTGCGGGCGTAGTCGGCCAGCTTGTCGACCATGCGACCCGCCCGGTCGTGGTCGTGCCGGCCCCGCCAGCTGTCGGGCAGCCCGAGCTCGGGCCAGCGCCGGTCGAGCTCGCGCCGCAGGGTGGTGGCGTCGGTCAGGTCGACGTCGGGGTCGGCGGCGATCTCGTGCACCAGGGTGCCGAGGTCGGCGGCTCCCCGATCGCCCCCCTCGCCCCCATGGCTCCGGAGCACCCACATGAGCCGGCACCTCCCGAAGCTCTCGATGCGGGACGGCGACACCGGCACCGGCAGGTCGTCGGGATAGAGCGGCCGCGCATCCGTCTCACGGCGCAGGGCCCACCAGCTGCCGGGATCGGCGCCAGGAACCCCGGCATCGGCCAGCGCCCCGAGCCGGGCTGCTGCCTGCTCCCGGTGTGCCGCGTCGTCGGAGAGGACGCGGCGGCGCAGCTCGGCCACCACGCCGGTGAGGGTCATCGGTCGGGGCACCTCGAGCACGCTGCGCCCGTCGCCCTCGGGAGGGTCGATGACGTCGAGGTAGGACGAGGGCTGCTCGTCCTCGGAGGACACCGCCGTGACCACCAGGCGACGACGGGCCCGGCTCACGGCGGTCAGCAGCAGTCGAGCCTCGTCGGAGCGGACCGCCGCGAGCGCCTCGCGCGGTCCGTGACCGCGCCCTGCCAGCAGGTCGACCAGGTGCTCGGACCCGAGCAGGGACCCGCGCAGCCGCAGGTCCGGCCAGACTCCCTCCTGCACCCCGGCGACGACCACCAGGTCCCACTCGCCCCCGGCCGCACCCTGAGGGGTGAGCACCTGGACGACGTCGGTCGTGGGGGCCTGGGCGACGAGCGAGTCCGCCGCGACCTCCTGACCGAGGACCTGCTCGAGGAAGGCCTCCGGGCCGGCACCGGGCAGTCGCTCGGCGAAGGCACCGGCTGCCCCGAACAACGCGACGACGGCGTCAAGGTGCCGGTCGAAGCGCACGGACATCGGCCCGGACGACAGGGCGGCCCCCCTCCAGTCGTCGGCGACGCCCAGCGCGGACCACAGCTGCCACAGGATGGACTCGGCGGTTGTCTCGGCCGACCACCGACCCTCAGGGGTGAGCCGGGCCGCCCCGGCAGCCCTCGCGATCGCGCGACCGAGGCGCCGGACCGGTTGGGTGTCCACGGTGGGGAGCGCGTCGTCGTCGAGCGCGGACGGGTCGGACGGGTCGGACGGGCGCAGGAGCGCGGCCACGAGGAGCTGGTCGGGGGCCCGGTGGCCGCCCGCGGCCTGCTCGCGCCGCCGCAGGGCACGGCGCAGCCGCCGCACGGCGACCGGGTCGCTGCCGCCGAGCGGTGAGAGGAGCAGGTCGACGGCGACGTCGGGCTCCAGGGGACGCTCCTGGCCCCGCGCGACGCGGACGACGACCTCGAGCAGGGTGAGCAGGGCCCGGGCTGCGGGCTCCTCCCGGACCGGCAGGTCGGTCATCGCGGTGGGGACCGGCACGCCGGCGGCCGCCAGGGATTGACGGAGCGCGGCGAGCCGGGACCGGCCTCGACACACCACGGCCATCTGGGACCACGGCACCCCGTCGACGAGGTGGGCCCGGCGGAGCACGCCGCTCACGTGCGCGGCCTCCTGCGCGGCGCTGCGGAGCAGCACCGTCTCGACGGTGCCCTCCGACCCCGCCTGCGCCGCCCCGGGGTCGGTCTGATGGGTCGTGGCTGCTGCGTGGTCCTCGACCTCACGGTCCGCCACGCCCGCGTCGTGCCCCGCGCCCGGCCCGACGACGGGGTGCCCGGCCTCGCCGACCGGCGCCTCCGTCCCCGCCTGCCTGTGAGCAGTGACTCCGACAGCGCCGACCTGACGCGAGACGCGGGCGGTGACGGCGGCGAGCACGCGCCCCTGGCGGTGGGAGCACCCGAGGACGTGCGTCTCGCCCAGGCTGAGCAGGTCGTCACCCCCGAACCACCGCTCCCAGTCGGAGGCGAAGACCCGGGGGTCTGCCCCGCGGAAGGTCTGGACCGCGGTGTCCGGGTCGCCCACGAGCACCAGCGGCGTGGAGGGCGCGCGCACGACCGAGAGCAACCGCGCCGCCGACCAGGTCAGCTCCTGGGCGTCGTCGACGACGATCAGCCCGATGCGGCTCCGCACGCGGTCCAGCGCCTCCGCCGACTCCTCGAGCCGGTCGGCAGCGGCGGACAGCACCCAGGCCGGGTCATAAGCGCCGGGGCGGGAGAAGGCGGTGACCTGGTCGTACTCCTCCAGCACCGCCGCGGCGGCGCGCCACTCGGGGCGCCCGTGCCAGTCGGCGAGGACGACGAGATCCTCCGGGACCAGCCCCCGCTCGACGGCCCGCATCAGCAGGTCACGCAGCTCGGCGCGAAAGCCCCTGGTGCCCAACGCCTCTCGCACGGACTCCGGCCACTCCGGGCCCCGCACCACGCCGAGGGCGTGGCCGTCGAGGAGCTCCTTGAGGATGGCGTCCTGCTCGGCCCCGGACAGCAGCCGCGGAGACGGGTCCCCCACCAGCGCCGCCTCGGAGCGCAGGACGCCGAACCCCAGCGACTGGTGCGTGCGCGCCAGCGGCGTCGTGGTGGTGCCGCCCAGGCGGCTGGTGATGCGGTCCCGCAGCCCGGCAGCCGCGACGCGCGAGGAGGTGAGCAGCAGGGCCCGGTCGGCCTCGACGAGGCCGCGCCGCACGCGGTCGACGACCAGCTCGACGGCCAGCGTGGACTTGCCGGAACCCGGTGCGCCGACCACCTGGAGGAGCGAGGCGGTCGAGGCGAGCACGGCCCGCTGGCGCTCGTCGAGGACGGGCGCCTCGGCGAGGAGCGGGGTCGGCGTGCGCCGGAGCTGGACCATGCCTCGATCACACCAGACACCACTGACACACCCCCGCGCGACAGCCCGGGGGGACGGGACGGATCGGCATGTCGGTGCTGGGGCGGGGGGCGGAGCCCGGGCGATCAGGCCCCAGACGTGGGCTCGTCCCCGGGGATCCACGCACCCTCGGCGTCCCACCGGGCCAGGGGCAGGTCGATGCGCGTGCCGGTGACCAGACCGCCGACGAGCGGCATCGACTCGGCTCGCCACTGCTCGCGAGCCCGGGCCGTGAGCTGCTCGGGGAGGGAACCGTCGGCCCGGACGACGCGCCACCAGGGAGAGCCCCCGGCATACCGGCTCATCACCGACCCGACCTGCCGGGGCCCGCCACGTCCGAGGAGCTGCGCGACGTCGCCGTAGGCGAGGGCGCGTCCGGGCGGGATCTGGTCGACCACCTCGAGCACGTCCTCGGCGTAGTCCCCGATCACCGCGTCCGCGGCCACGCCGTCAGTAGGTGGGGAGCGACGGGTCGACGTCGCGGACCCACGCCAGCACCCCGCCCTCGAGGTGACGGGCGTTGGTGTGGCCGCCGGCGATCAGGGCCTGCAGCGCGGTCGCGGACCGGCCGCCGACCTTGCAGTGGATGACGACCTCCTCGCCCTCCTCGAACCGCGCTGCCGCCCGGCCGGAGACGAACTCCTCGAGCGGGACGGGCTCCGCGCCGGGGATGGAGACGATCGACCGCTCGTCCTCGCCCCGGACGTCGACCAGGCGGAAGCTGTCGGGGCGCTCGCGCAGCATCTGCGCGAGCTCGGGGGCGGTCACGGTCGGGAGCATGGCGTGCACGTCGTCCTCCTGGGTGGCGGGCAGTCCGCAGAACTGCTCGTAGTCGATGAGCTCGGTGATGGTCGGGTGGTCGCCGCAGAGCGGGCAGTCGGGGTTGCGCTCGACCTGCAGCGTGTCCCACCGCTGGGACAGGGCGTCGTGCAGCAGGAGCCGGCCGACGACCGGGTCGCCCATCCCCACGACGAGCTTGATCGCCTCGGCCGCCTGCACGGCTGCGACGGCGGCGCACAGGACACCGAGCACACCGCCCTCGGCGCACGAGGGGACGGAGCCGGGCGGCGGCGGGGTGGGGAAGACGCACCGGTAGCAGGGTCCCTCCCCCGCCCACCAGACGCTCACCTGGCCCTGGAAGCGGAAGATCGAGCCCCAGACGTGCGGTATGCCGACCAGGGCGCAGGCGTCGTCGACGAGGTAGCGGGTGGCGAAGTTGTCGGCGCCGTCCACCACGAGGTCGTAGCCGCGAAGGAGCTCAAGGGCGTTGCTCGAGTCGAGGCGAAGCTCGTGCTCGATCACCTGGACGTGCGGGTTGACCTCGCGCACGCTCTCGGCCGCCGACCGGACCTTGGACCGGCCGATGTCGGACTGGCCGTGGATGATCTGGCGCTGGAGGTTGGACTCCTCGACGACGTCGGCGTCCACCACCCCCAGGGTGCCGACGCCCGCGGCCGCGAGGTAGAGGAGGGCCGGGGACCCCAGCCCCCCGGCTCCCACGACCAGGACGCGGGCGTTGGCGAGGCGCCGCTGCCCCTCGCGGCCCACCTCCGGCAGCAGCAGGTGGCGCGAGTAGCGCTCGACCTGCGAGGTGGACAGCTCGGGCCCGACGTCGACGAGCGGTGGTCGTGCCATGCGGCGACGATACCCCGCACCGGGTGCGAGGCGGCAGGCGTGGAGCCGTCCGAGTAGCATGGCCGGACCCGTGGCCAGGCGCCTCGGGCCCCGGCTGAAAGGACCCCGATGACCACCGCACCGGACCACGTCTCCACCGAAGCCGCCCGCCCCGGGCGCCTGCCACGGTCGGAGCGCCGGGCCCAGCTGCTGGAGGCCGCCCAGGACATCTTCGTCGAGTCGGGCTACCACTCCGCCGCCATGGACGCGATCGCCGAGCGGGCCGGCGTCTCCAAGCCCGTTCTCTACCAGCACTTCCCCAGCAAGAAGGACCTCTACCTCGCCCTGCTGGACCAGCAGTGCACCGCGATCGTCGACCTGGTCCGCGAGGCGCTGGGGTCGACGGACGACAACCGGGCCCGCGTCGCCGCCACCATCGCGGCCTACTTCGAGTTCTTCGACCGGGACGGCGCGCCGTTCCGGCTCGTGTTCCAGTCCGACCTGACGGGCGAGCCGGCGGTCCGCGAGCGCCTGGACCGGGTCGAGACCGAGTGCGCCGAGGCGATCGCCGACGTGATCAGCGGGGACGCCGCGCTGTCCCGCGAGCACGCGCTGATCCTGGGGATGGCGCTGGCCGGCGCCGCGCAGAACTCCGCCCGCCACTGGGTCACCAGCAGCTCCGAGACGGGCGTGACCCGGACCGAGGCCAGCCGACTGGTGGACACGCTCTCGTGGCGGGGGATCGGCGGCTTCCCCAAGGCGGACGCCCCCGGCGAGGCCGCCACCGCCTGACCGGGAACACCCCGACCCGCCCGGCGGTTGGTCACGGACGAGAGCGTCCGGCCCGCCCGCCGGCACCGACCACAACGAAAGGACCCTCCGTGGAGGTCAAGATCGGCGTCCAGAACGTCGCCCGCGAGATCACCTTCGAGTCCGCACAGTCCCCCGAGCAGGTGTCCGAGGCCGTCGCCACGGCCGTCCGCGACGGCTCCCTGCTGACGCTCCAGGACGACCACGGACGGACCGTGGTCGTGCCGGGCGACCGTCTCGGCTACGTCGAGATCGGCGAGGCCGCGAAGTCCCGGGTGGGCTTCGGCTCGCTCTGAGGCAGAGCGGCGTCAGACCGCAGGACGGCGGGGATGTGGTGCAGACCACATCCCCGCCGTCTTGCGGTTGTCATTGTTTCGTGATGCTGGAGTGATTGAACAATGCATGGAGGGGTATCCCATCAGTGACACCGTGTAAGCAGCCCCCCGAGACCGCGGGGTAGCTCACGAGGCGAGGCACCCCTCGCGTCACGCACCTACCAAGGAGAGTCACATGCTGGGCACCATCATCACCGCCATCATCATCGGCGCCATCATCGGCGGTCTGGCCCGTCTGGTCATGCCGGGCAACCAGAACATCTCGATCCTCATGACCATCGTCCTGGGCATCCTGGGGTCGGCCATCGGCTCCTGGCTCGTCTCCCAGTTCGGCTACAAGAACGCGTCCGGCGGCATCGCCTGGATCGCCGTCCTGGCCGGCGTCGTCGTCGCGGCCATCCTGATCGCCATCTACCTGAGCATGACCGGTCGCAAGGGTCGCGTCTGACCCGCACCGAGACCGTATGCCGGAGGGCGGCACCCCCACGAGGGGTGCCGCCCTCCGCGCGTGCCGTCACCGGACGGCATACGACCTCCGTCAGCTCGAGAGGCCGAGCCGACCCATGCGCTCGGTGTGGGCCTCGGCGAGGCGCGTGAACATCCGGGACAGCTCGGCCAGGTCACCGTCCGGCACGAGCATCGCCACCAGCTCGGGGTGCGCGGCGGCCAGCTGCTGCGCCTGGGACATCGCCTCCCCCATGAGCCTGCGCCCCCACAGGGACAACCGGCCCGCCACCGCGGGGTCGGCGTCCACCACCTTGCGGAGCTCCTGCTCGACGAACTCCGCCTTGCCCTCCGACTGCAGGACCCGCTGCATCAGCGGGCGCTCCGCCTCGCCGACGAAGTCGCTCGCCTCGCGGTAGAGATCCATCGCCAGCCCGTCGCCCACGTAGGCGTTGACGAGCCGCTCCGCCCAGGACCCGGGCGCCGTCCGCCGGTGGAAGGCGTCGATGGCCCCCACGAACGGCGCCATCGCGGCCTGCGGATCCGCGCCCAGCGCCCGCAGCCGCTCCTCGAGCGCCTCGTAGTGCCGGAACTCGCGGGCGGCCAGCCGTCCCAGCTCGGCCCGGGCGGCCGACGTGGGGGCCAGCTCGCTGTCGCCGGCGAGCCTGGCGAACCCCGTCAGCTCGCCGTAGGCGAGGGCTGCGAGGAGCTCGACGACACCGGTGTCGGACGCTGCGGGGCTCATGTGCACCCAGAGTAGTCGTCCCGCCGGTAGACTGGGTCGGACCAAGGTGCCCGGTCGGCACGAATCCAGGTGGACCACGTGGTCCCCTCCGCAGCGAGCACGCTGCCCGAAGACCTCCGATCGGCTCCGCTCATCCCGTGAGCCTCGTAAGAGGTCGCCGGCCGCCTCGCGGCTGCAGCCCCCGGCGGCTCACCACGCCCGACAGGACACCCGCATGACCAACCCCGCCCTCGACACCCCCGTCGACGAGCAGACCCGCGCCGAGGCGGCCCAGGTCGCCCCCGAGCTGACCTTCGCCGACTTCGACGTCCACCCGGACATCGTCGCGTCGCTGGCCTCGCTCGGGATCGAGCACCCCTTCCCCATCCAGGCCATGACCCTCCCGGTCGCCCTGGGCGGTCACGACATCATCGGCCAGGCCAAGACCGGCACCGGCAAGACCCTCGGCTTCGGCATCCCTATGCTCAACCGCGTGGTCTCCCCCTCCGACGAGGGCTTCGCCGAGCTGCGCCACGCGGGCAAGCCGCAGGCCCTGGCCGTGGCCCCCACCCGTGAGCTCGCGGTGCAGGTCGCCGGCGACCTCGAGCGGGCCGGACGGCAGCGCGGCGTGCGCATCGCGACGATCTACGGCGGGCGCGCGTTCGAGCCCCAGATCGAGCAGCTGCAGCGCGGCGTCGAGATCGTGGTCGGCACCCCCGGTCGCCTGCTCGACCTCGCCAAGCAGGGACACCTCGACCTCTCGCACGCCAGCATCGTGGTCCTGGACGAGGCCGACGAGATGCTCGACCTGGGCTTCCTGCCCGACGTCGAGAAGATCCTGGCCCTCACGGCCCCCAGCCGGCAGATGATGCTGTTCTCGGCCACCATGCCCGGTGCGGTCGTGGCGCTGGCCCGCCGCTACATGAGCCAGCCGACGCACATCCGCGCCATGGGCGACGAGACGGAGAACAAGCACACCGTCAAGGCGATCGAGCAGTTCGTCTACCGCGCGCACGCGCTCGACAAGGTCGAGATGCTCGCCCGGATGATGCAGGCCAAGGACCGCGGCCTGACCATCATCTTCAGCCGCACCAAGCGCACCGCCGCCAAGGTGGCCGACGAGCTCAGCGACCGCGGCTTCGCGGCCGGGGCCATCCACGGCGACCTGGGGCAGGGCGCACGCGAGCAGGCGCTCCGCGCGTTCCGCAACGGCAAGATCGACATCCTCGTCGCCACCGACGTCGCCGCCCGCGGCATCGACGTCGAGAACGTCACGCACGTCGTGAACTACCAGTGCCCCGAGGACGAGAAGACCTACGTGCACCGCATCGGCCGCACCGGCCGCGCCGGGCACACCGGCATCGCCGTGACCTTCGTCGACTGGGACGACGCACCCCGCTGGGGCATGATCAACAAGGCCCTCGACCTCGGCATCCCCGAGGCCGTCGAGACCTACTCGTCCTCCCCCCACCTCTACAGCGACCTCGACATCCCCGAGGGCACCAAGGGCCGGTTGCCCCGCACGGCCCGCGTCCGCGAGGGCCTGGACGCCGAACGTCTCGAGGACCTCGGCGAGACCGGCCAGCGCGCCGGCAAGGGTCGCCAGGGTGGCGGCCACGGCGGACGTGACGGCGGACGCGGTGGGCGCGGCAGCCGCGAGGACGGTCGCGGCAGCCGCGAGGACGGTCGCGGCAGCGGCGAGGACGGTCGTGGCGGACGTGAGGACGGTCGCGGTGGTCGTGGTGACCGCACTGACCGCGACGCCTCGCACGGCGGCACCGAGCGTGATCGTCCGTCCTCGGATGGGGGTGAGGGCGGGTCCGCCCGTCCGCGCCGCAACCGGAGCCGTCGCCGCACCCGCGGTGGCCGTCCCGTCGAGGGGCAGTCTCCCGCGCAGGGCGGTCAGGACTCCTGACGCCGGACGCCGCGAGGCGCCATACAACACCAACTGTCCAGGTCACGGGCCCTTCGACGACATCGGCGGAGGGCCCGTCGCCGGTTCGTCCGATTTGCCAGGCAGCGGTCAGACCCGCCACAGTGGTGCTTCCTGTGGACGACCAATGACGGGCCGGGATCCTCGGGGGGTCTGCCGGCCCCTGAGGAGGAACCACCGATGTCCGATCAACCGCCACACTCCGTGACCACCGAACCGCCTGAGCCTTCGCGCTCGGAGGGGCCTGGTCAGCAGCCGCTCCCGGAGGGCGACGGCCGCGACCACGCCCTGCTCGCCGGTCTCGCGACCGCGGTGCCCGAGTCCACCGCCCGCCGGCCCGGCGTCGACAAGATCACCTTCGGCATCACGGCCGTCCTGGCGATCGCCTTCGTGGTGTGGGGATTCCTCGGCACCTCGTCGCTCTCCACGGCCTCGTCCGGGGCGCTCGGCTGGGTGATGACCAACGCCGGCTGGGGCTTCGTCCTCATGGCCTCGATGTTTGTGGTGTTCGTCCTGTGGCTGGCCGCGAGCCGCTACGGCGACGTCCCGCTCGGTGGTGACCACGAGGAGCCCGAGTTCTCCACGCGGTCCTGGATCGCCATGATGTTCAGCGCCGGGATGGGCATCGGCCTGATGTTCTACGGCACGGCCGAGCCGCTCACCCACTACATCTCGCCTCCCCCGCGCAGCGGCGGCGAGGCGCAGTCGCCCGAGGCGCTCCAGACGGCGATGGCGACCACGCTGTTCCACTGGACGCTGCACCCGTGGGCGATCTACGCCGTCGTCGGCGTGGCCATCGCCTACTCGACCTTCCGCAAGGGTCGCAGCCAGCTCATCTCGTCGGTCTTCGCGCCGCTGATCGGGCGCCGCCGCGCCACCGGTCCGCTGGGGCGCGTCATCGACATCCTCGCGATCTTCGCCACGCTCTTCGGCTCCGCCGCCTCGCTGGGCCTCGGCGCGCTGCAGATCGGCGCCGGCATCGAGTTCAACGGCTGGGTCGACAGCGCGGGCGCCAACCTCCTGGTCATCATCATCGTGGTGCTGACCATCTGCTTCATCCTCTCGGCCGTGAGCGGCATCTCCCGCGGCGTCGAGATGCTGTCCAACGTCAACATGGTCCTGGCGCTCGTGCTCGCGGTCTTCGTGTTCCTCGTCGGCCCGACGCTGTTCATCCTCGACCTGCTGCCCACCGCGCTCGGGACCTATGTCGACCAGCTGGCCCGCATGGCCTCGCGGTCCGACGCCAGCGGGCTCGAGCCGATGAAGGCCTGGCTCTCCACGTGGACCGTCTTCTACTGGGCCTGGTGGATCTCGTGGACCCCCTTCGTCGGGATGTTCATCGCGCGCATCAGCCGCGGCCGCACCATCCGCCAGTTCGTCACCGGCGTGCTGCTCGTCCCGAGCCTCGTCTCGCTCGTGTGGTTCGCGATCTTCGGTGGCGCCGCCATCGACGCGCAGCGGAGCTTCGGCGACATGGCGTCCAAGGTCAAGGGCGAGCTGCTGGTGGACGCCGACGCGTCGCTGTTCCAGCTGCTCAACCACTACCCGCTCGCCGGGGTCACGACCGTGCTCGTCATGGTGCTCGTCGCGATCTTCTTCGTGTCCGGCGCCGACGCGGCCTCGATCGTCATGGGGACGCTGTCGGAGCACGGCACGATCGAGCCGAGCCGCAAGACGGTGATCTTCTGGGGCGCCGCGACGGGCGCCGTCGCCGCGGTCATGCTGCTCGCCGGGAGCCTGAACGGCGACATGAAGGAGGCCCTCAGCGGGCTGCAGAGCCTGGTGATCGTCTCGGCGCTGCCGTTCGGGATCGTGATGGGCGGCCTGTGCGTCGCGCTGGTCAAGGACCTGCAGAGCGACCCGGTCGTGCGCCGTGCCGCCCTGGCCGACCGCCTGATGCGCGAGGCCGTCGTGCGCGGCGTCTCCGAGCACGGCCACGACGACCTGCAGCTGATGGTCCAGGAGAACGGGGCGACCCGTGACGAGACCCCGCAGCCGCGTCGCTTCGACCGGTTGATCGGGCGCTACCGCAACGGCTGATCGGGTCCGCCCGAGAGGCACCGTGGAGGGGAGTCGACCGTGTCGGCTCCCCTTCGCGCTGCCCCCGCCCGCTACGTCCCTCCGACGTCGTCCGGCTCCAGCGCCGCCCAGGGCGCCCGCTCCGCCACGTGGGCGCTCCCCTCGGGGCAGTGGGCGCGGAAGTCGCACCACCCGCACAGGGCGGACACCTGCGGCGGGAACTGGTCGGACTCCACCCCTCGCTCGCGGTGGTCGGCGTCCGCCCGCCTCAGGTCCACCGCGATGGACTCGACCTCGGCGACCTTGCGGTCCAACGACTCTGGCGTATGCCGGTGGCGCGCCACCGTGCCCGTGGGCACGTGATGCAGCTCGACGTCCACGCAGGGACGCTTGAACATCCCGGCGACCGCCACGGCATACATCGCCATCGGCAGGGAGGTCCGCAGCTCGTCCACCGTCGAGGGCCGGCGCGAGGTCTTGTAGTCCACCACCACGAGCGCCCGTCCGCCGTCGGACGTCGGCCGGTCGTCGAGCCGGTCGATCCGCCCGGTCAGCGCCACCGTGCCGGTGCGCACCGAGACGGTGCGCTCGATCCCGACCGGGCGGTTGCCCGGGGCGATCCCCCGCAGGTAGTCCGTGACCTCCTGCTGCGCCGTCCGCAGCCAGCGGCGGGACATGGCGGCGTCCCGGAACCCCACGTCGACCCAGCTCGCGGCGACCAGCGCGTGCGCCCGGTCCACCGACCACTGCTCCACCGGCACGTCCCACCAGTCCCGCAGCGCGTTGTGCACCGCGATCCCGAGGCTGGTGTGCGCCCGCTGCGGGGCGGCCTTCGGCTTGGGTCGGTCGAGGTACTGCAGGCGGTAGCGCCGCGGGCAGTCGAGGTAGGCGAGCAGGCGGGACGGGCTCGCGGCATACAGCCGCTGCGGCATCCCGGCGAAGGTGCCCTGCCCGGCCGGCTGGTCCGTGGACTGCTGGGTCATGCCGTCGACCCTAGGCACGCGCGAGCCGAGGAGACCATCCACCGCGCCGCCTGTGGACGACGACGCCCGGAACGCGACAGGCTGTGGACGACGAGGCTCAGGGACGCAGCACGGGCACGCCGCTCGCCCGGTCCTCGATCTGCTCCAGCACCCCGGGCGCCGTCGTGTGCTCGCCGATGCGGTTGAGCTTGCCGTCGCCGTGGTAGTCGCTGGACCCGGTCTGGAGCAGCCGCAGGGACCGGGCCAGCGCGGCGCCGTGCGCACGTTGCCGGGGGTCGTGGTCGCGGTGGTCGATCTCCAGCCCCGCGAGGCCCGCCTCGGCCATCGCCTCGATCACCGAGTCGTCGACGACCCGCCCCCGCTTGGCGGCGAAGGGGTGCGCCATCACCGGCACTCCCCCGGCTGCCAGCACCAGCCGCACCGCCTCGACCGGGTCCGGGGCGTAGTGCGAGACGTAGTAGGGCGACCCGTCGTGCAGGTAGTCGCGGAAGACCGCGTTGCGGTCGGGCAGGGCTCCGAGGGACACCAGCGCGTCCGCGATGTGCGGCCGCCCGATCGTCGCGCCCTCCCGCACCTGCGCTAGGACGACGTCATAGGTCAGCTCGGGGAACCGCTCCTGCAGCCGCTCCACGATGCGTTGTGCGCGGCTCTCGCGCGACAGCCGGGCCCGCTCGATCTCGGCCACCAGGTCCGGGTCGGCGGGGTCGTGCAGGTAGGCCAGCAGGTGGATGCTGATGCCCTGGTGAGCGCAGGACATCTCCATGCCGCGCACCAGCGCCACCCCCGTCTCGTCCACGACGCCGGCCGCCTCGTCCCACCCGCTCGTCGTGTCGTGGTCGGTGAGCGCCACGACGTCCAGGCGTGCGTCGCGCGCCGCACGGACCACGTCCGCAGGGTCTTGCGTGCCGTCGCTGGCCAGCGAGTGCGTGTGCAGGTCGATGCGCATCCCGCCAATCTAGGCGCTGGCGATGCGCGGTCGCGTCAGCGGCGGGGCATCAGGACCGTGTAGTCCAGGTCGAGCACGACGTGCGGCAGGTACTTCCCGTCCTCGCCGCGCAGCGGGACGTCGGCGCACGGGTGGTCCTTGGTGGCCACCGTGCGGATCCGCAGTGCCCCCACGTCGTGCCGGCCCGGCAGCTCGATCCGCTCCAGCACCTCCGACCAGGCGTAGACCGTGTGTCCCGCGAACGTCGGGTTGGCGTGGCTGCCACCGTTGATCGCGGCGACGGAGAGGGCGTTGCCGAGCCCGTTGAAGGTCAGCGCTCGGGCGAGCGAGATCACGTGCCCGCCGTAGATCAGCCGCCGCCCGATCGCCGAGGACGCCTGGGCGTGCTGGTCGAAGTGCACCTTGGCGGTGTTCTGGTAGAGGCGGGTGGCGAGCATGTGGTCCGACTCCTCGATGGTGACGCCGTCGACGTGGTCGATGCGCTCGCCGACCTCGTAGTCGTCCCAGAGGAACTCGCTGCCTGCCAGCGCCGTGTCGTAGCCGCCGACGACCCGCCACGGGGCGACGAGCTCGGACGCCGGCACCGCGCCGGGGAGCTCGGGGATCGTCGCCTCCCCCAGCTCGTCGGCGGAGACCCGCGAGCGCCGGCGGACCATCACCCAGCGGACGTAGTCCAGGACCACCTCGCCGTCCTGGTTGCGGCCCTCGGTGCGGACGTAGACGTTGCCGGAGGCGCCGTTGGAGTTGGGCTTGAGGCCGATGACCGTGGAGGCTGCCGTGAGGGTGTCGCCGACGTGGACCGGGCGGTGGAAGCGGCCGCCGGCATACCCCAGGTTGGCGACCGCGTTGAGCGAGATGTCGGGCACGGACTTGCCGAACACGACGTGGAAGGCCAGCAGCTCGTCGACCGGCATGCGCTCCAGCCCGAGGCCGCGGGCGAAGGTCTCCCCCGAGGTCAGCGCGAACCGCGAGCCGTAGAGCCCGGCGTACAGCGCGACGTCGCCCTCGGTGATGGTGCGCGGCGTCGCGTGGACGAGCTCCTGCCCGAGCCGGAAGTCCTCGAAGTAGTTGCCGGCCGTCGTCTTGGACATCGTGGGTCACCTCGTCGTGGGCGGTCTGGGTCCGCCGCCCATGCTGCCGCAGCTGGTCCCCCCCGGGGCACCCGGGTGAGGCGTGCCCTTGCTCACTCCGACCGTATACCGTCCCCCTGCACGACGGGGAGCGTGCCCGTGGTCGCCGCCTCGAGCCGCTGCGTCGCGCCCTCGGCCTCGGGGCTGCCGGCGGCCACCGCCTTGTCCGCCCGGGACCCGTCGCCGCGCGGCGAGGCGTGGCGCAGGTTGCTTCGGCCGGGTCGCGCGAGGTAGGTGCCGAGGGACGCCCCGGCCGCGAGCGCCAGCCCGACGCCCGCGGCGTTGAGCAGCGTCATCGTGCCCTCGCCGAAGGAGGTGCGCGACCCCGCGTGGACCATGATCTCCAGCAGCCCGCGATAGACCATCGACCCGGGCATGAGGGGCACCAGGGCGGCGGTCGTGAGGGCCAGCGACGGGACCGCCAGGCGCCGGCCGAGGTGCACCGACACCATGGCCGCCACGAACGCTCCGACGGCGCTGGACGAGATGCTCCCGAGGCCGATCAGCGTGCCGGCGAGGTAGCCGACCCAGCCCAGCACGCCCATCCCGGCGCACAGCACCACGGTTCGCGGCCCGGCATACGTCGAGATGGCGAAGAAGGCCGAGATGAGCAGCGACCCGCCCAGCTGCTGGGCGAGGCTCCCGAGGGGCGGCGCGGCGCCGCTGAGGACGACGGGGATCCCGACGCGCTGGGCGAGCTGGAGGGTCATGAGGATGCCCACGACGATGCCGAGGGTGAGGATGACGACTTCGAAGGATCGGGCCCCGGCGGTGACGTAGTAGCCGTCGATGGCGTCCTGGGCGGCACCGACGACGGACAGACCCGAGAGCATCATCACGATGCCTCCGGCGACGATCAGCTCCGGGCGCACCCCCTCGAGCCACGTGATCCCCTGGTAGGCCCCTGCCATCAGGGCGGTGGCGGCGACGGTGGGGATGGCGGCGGCGAACACCTGCATGAAGAACGGCGGCACCTGCTTGCGGGCCAGCCAGCCGATGAGCAGGTCGATCGCTGCGGACGCCAGGAACGCGACGATCGTGATCAGGAACGACGCGTTGAGCAGCACGCACACGGCCGCGGCGACACCGGCGTTGCCGAAGGTCACGACCCACCGGCGATAGGGGTGCGGGGCCCGCACGATCGCGGCGAAGACCTCGAAGGCCTCGTCGACGTCCTGCTCCTCCTCGATCCGGTGGACCAGGGCCTGCAGCCGCTGGAGGCGGGTGTAGTCGATGCTGCGCGCCCGCACCACCCGCAGCGTCGTCAGCGGCTCCCGGTCGTGACCGCGGTAGTGCGAGACGGAGATGGACGTGTAGGTGACGTCGACGTGGACGGCCTTGAGCCCGAAGGCCTTGGTGATGCGCAGGGCGTTGAGGGTGACGTCGTTGGCCGAGGCGCCGTGCGACAGCATCATCTCGGCCACGCGCATGGCCAGGTCGAGGGCCTTGCGCGTGAGGATCGGGTCCACCTCGTCGGGGTGCAGCTGCAGCACGCTAGTGCCGTCGCTGGGGCGAAAGACCCGGACGGCCTGCTGGGCGGTGCGGCGCAGCCCCCGGGGCGCGGAGGGGCGCCGTGGCAGGGGCGAGGACGGGTAGTGCGGCTTCGTCACGCTCCGTACTGTCCCCGTCGCCGCACCTGCGACGCAAGCCGCCTCCCCGTGCGTGGCACGATGGTCGCCATGACGAGCGAAGAGCAGCCGAAGGCCGAGCACCGGAGCCGACCCACCAGCGCCGAGTTCCGTGACTTCGTCGCGACGGGGTGGGCGCCACGAGCGACCGAGCCGACGCCGCGCTCGGAGGTCGCGGACGTGACGGTGCCCCGCCGCGAGGCCGTGTCAGCCGAGTTCGCGGGCGAGCGGCTCGTCATACCGGCGGGTGGTCTGAAGGTCCGCAGCAACGACTGCGACTACGTCTTCCGGCCGCACACCGCCTTCTCCTGGCTCAGCGGCCTCGGCGCCGATCGCGAGCCGGACGCGGTCCTCGTGCTCGACCCGCTGGAGCAGGGCGGCCACGAGACCACGCTGTTCTTCCGGCCGCTGGCCCCGCGCGACAGCGAGGAGTTCTTCGCCGACAGCCGGTATGGCGAGTTCTGGGTCGGCGCCAGGCCCACCATCGCCGACGTCGAGTCAGAGCTCGGCGTGCGGGCCCGCCACATCGACGAGCTCAAGGACGTGCTGGCCAAGGACGCGGGCCAGGTGCAGCTGCGGGTCGTCCGGGACGCCGACGCCGCCGTGGCTGCGCTGGTGGACGAGGTCCGCCAGCAGGCGGGCGTCACCGAGTCGCAGACGGAGGTGGACGAGGCGCTGTCCCGCTCGCTGTCCACCCGGCGCATGGTCAAGGACGCGTGGGAGGTCGACGAGATGCGCAAGGCCGTCGCCGCCACGCACCACGGTTTCGAGGGGATCATCGCGGACCTGCCCGAGGCGGTCCGCCGCGGCCGGGGCGAGCGCTGGGTCGAGGGCGTCTTCGGCCTCTACGCCCGGCACGAGGGCAACGGCGTCGGCTACGACTCGATCTGCGCGTCCGGCGACCACGCCAACACGCTGCACTGGATCAAGAACACCGGCGACATCCGCGACGGCGACCTGATCCTCGTGGACGCGGGCGTCGAGGTGGACTCGCTCTTCACCGCCGACGTGACCCGCACCCTGCCGGTCAACGGCACCTTCAGCGAGCCGCAGCGGCGCGTCTACGACGCCGTGCTCGCCGCGCAGGAGGCCGGCCTGGCCGCCGTCAAGCCCCGCAACCGGTTCAAGGACGTCCACGCGGCCGCGATCCGGGTCATCGCCGAGCACCTGCACGCGTGGGGGCTGCTGCCCGACGGCGTCACCGTGGACCAGACCCTGGACCCCGAGCACGGGCAGTACCACCGTCGCTGGATGGTGCACGGCACCTCCCACCACCTCGGCATGGACGTCCACGACTGCCAGCTCGCGCTGCGCGAGGACTACATGGACGCCGAGCTCGTGCCCGGCATGATCCTCACGGTCGAGCCGGGGCTGTACTTCAAGGCCGACGACGAGCTCGTCCCGGACGAGCTGCGGGGCATCGGTGTGCGCATCGAGGACGACGTGCTGGTCACGGCGGACGGCCACGAGAACCTCTCGGCGGCCATGCCGCGCACGTCCGCGGACGTGGAGCGCTGGATCGCCGAGGTGCAGGAGCGCGGTCGCCCCTGAGGGATCTGGCTCTGACAGGTCAGGCCACCAGGGTCAGTGGCGCGGGTCGTCCTCGCCCGCGCGGGTCGCGCCGCTGCCCGTGCTGTCGCTGCCAGTCGGCGGGGCCAGGTCGTACGGCTGCTGACCGGTGGGCGGCGCCGGCGGCACGTCCTGGCGGGGCATGGCGCCCTGGGCCCCGAGCAGGCCTGCGCCGCGGAGCATCTCGCGGGCCTGGGCCTGGACCTGGTGCTCCACGAGCACCTCGTACTTGGTGGCCACGACCTGCGAGACCGAGGTGAAGTCCCGCTTGCCGCGGGTGAAGGCGTAGCCGAGCAGCGCCCACACGAGTCCGAACAGCGCACCGAACAGGACCGTCGTGATGATGGTCCGCATCCCCTGGCCGTCGAAGATCGAGAAGATCAGACCCACGAACAGACCCATCCACATGCCCGACGCGAGGCCGCCGAGGGCGACCTTCTGCTGGGTGAGCCGGCCGGTCACGCGCTCGACCTGACGCAGGTCGGTGCCGACGATCATGACGTTCTGGACCGGGAAGGCGTTGTCGGCCAGGTGGTCGACGGCCTTCTGGGCCTGGGTGTACTGGTCGAAGACCGCGACGGACGACGGCCACTCGAGCGTGAGCCGCTCGGCCATGGTCGCTGCGCTGGGGTTGTTGATGGGGCTCGGGGACATGGGCTCCATTATGCCGTTCGCGCCCGGACCCACCCTGGATGTCCGCCGCACGATCGCCGAACGCAGCCAGCCAGGGATGCAGGGACGCAGGGACGAGCTCGCCTGCTCGATCAGCGTCGCGCGTAGTCCTTGACCAGCCGCCGGCCGATGATCATCTTCTGGATCTCGGCCGTGCCCTCACCGATCAGCAGCATGGGCGCCTCGCGGTAGAGCCGCTCGATCTCGTACTCCTTGGAGTAGCCGTAGCCGCCGTGGATGCGGAAGGACTGCTCGACCACGTCGGCGCAGTACTCGGCGGCCAGGTACTTCGCCATACCGGCCTCGAGGTCGTTGCGCTGGCCCTTGTCCTTGAGGCGGGCCGCCTTGACCATCATCTGGTGGGCGGCCTCGCACTTGGTGGCCATGTCGGCGAGGCGGAAGAGGATGGCCTGGTGGTCGACGATCTTCTTGCCGAAGGTCTCGCGCTGCTGGGCGTAGTCGATGCCGAGCTCGAAGGCCCGCTGGGCCACCCCGCACGCCCGGGCGGCGACGTTGACGCGCCCGACCTCGACGCCGTCCATCATCTGGTAGAAGCCCTGCCCGGGCTCGCCGCCGAGGATCTGCGCGGTCGTGGTCTGGTAGCCGTCGAGGACGAGCTCGGTGGTGTCGACCCCCTTGTAGCCCATCTTGTCGATCTTGCCGGGGACGGTGACGCCGGGCGCGACCTCGCCGAAGCCGGGCTCCTTCTCGACCAGGAAGGTCGTCATGTTCTTGTAGACCGACTCGGCGCCGGTGTCGGTCTTGACCAGGACCGCGACGAGGGTCGAGGAGCCGCCGTTGGTCAGCCACATCTTCTGCGCGTTGATCGTCCACGCGTCACCTTCGCCGGGGACGGCCTTGCTCTTGATCGCGGAGACGTCGGAGCCGCAGCCGGGCTCGCTCATCGAGAAGGCGCCGCGGACCTCGCCGGTCGCCATGCGGGGCAGGTAGCGCTCCTTCTGCTCCTCGGTGCCGTGCTGCAGGAGCATGTAGGCCACGATGAAGTGGGTGTTGATGATGCCGCTGACGCTCATCCAGCCGCGGGCGATCTCCTCGACGCACAGGGCGTAGGTCAGCAGCGACTCCCCCAGACCGCCGTACTCCTCGGGGATCATCAGCCCGAAGATCCCCATCTCCTTCATGCCCTCGACGATGTCCGTCGGGTACTCGTCCTTGTGCTCCAGGTCGGTCGCGACGGGGATGATCTGCTCGTCGACGAACTGGCGCACGAGCTTGAGCAGCTCGCCCTGCTCCTCGGTCAGTCCGTCGGTCGTCTGGATGCGTCCCATGGGGATCTCCCGGCTTCGGTGGTGGGTGGCCTCGGTCTACCAGGGAGTATGACGAAAGGCCGTGGTCGCCGACAGGCGCACGGGCCGTGAGCCTCACCACGCCTACCTCAGGTAGATCCGCTCACCAGGCGCGGCGCAGCACCCCGATGGCCTCGGCGAGGTCCAGGCCGTGCCGCTGGGCGGTGCGGGCGAGGAGCGTGGCGGCGGCCTGGGTCTCGTCGGCGGTGCCGTCGCGCACGTGCTCGAGCACGACCGTGCCGTTGCGGCCGCGCGTGGCCACGTGCCCCTCGGCCTCGAGCTGCTTGTAGGCCTTGGCGACGGTGTTGACCGCGAGGCCGAGGTCCCCGGCCAGCTGCCGGACGGTCGGCAGCCGGGCGCCGGTCGGGAGGGTGCCGTCGGCGACGGCGCCGGTCACCTGCGTGACGATCTGCTCGTATGCCGGAGCCGGGCTGCTCTCGTCGATGGTGAGGATCACGCGAGCACGTCCTTGCCTCGATCCGCCGTGGACCGGATGGCGAGGCACATCCCCCCGGTCCCGCACGTCCAGATCGCGAGCCACACCATGGCCTCTCCCATCACGACGTTCCCCTCATTTTGTAGCATGACGTTATGCGACACATCTAAGCCTCGATCCACCGAT
>NZ_DCYC01000028.1:0-81946 GCF_002330965.1 Arsenicicoccus sp. UBA2120 | reverse complement strand
TCGGTCCCTATCTGCCGTGGGTGTAGGAATATTGACAGGATCTGTCCCTAGTACGAGAGGACCGGGATGGACGAACCTCTGGTGTGTCAGTTGTTCTGCCAAGGGCACCGCTGATTAGCTACGTTCGGAAGTGATAACCGCTGAAAGCATCTAAGCGGGAAGCACGCTTCAAGATGAGGTTTCCATGCCCCTTGTGGGTGAGAGGCTCCCAGCTAGACTACTGGGTTGATAGGCCGGATGTGGAAGCACAGCAATGTGTGGAGCTGACCGGTACTAATAAGCCGATGACTTGACCCGAAGATTGCTCGCGTCCACTGTGTAGTTCCCGACACACAAACCACTAGGTGCGTGGTTTGACAAGTCGATAGAGTTACGGCGGTCATAGCGTGAGGGAAACGCCCGGTCCCATTCCGAACCCGGAAGCTAAGCCTTACAGCGCCGATGGTACTGCACTGGTGACGGTGTGGGAGAGTAGGACGCCGCCGGACAAACATTGTGGGGAAGCCCCGGACCACCAGGTCCGGGGCTTTTCTGCGTTCTGGGTGGTTGTCGCCTAGGGTGGTCGGCATGCCGTTGAACTATCAGATCGCGGAGCGCACCCTGCCCAACGGGCTGCGCGTCATCGTCAACGAGGACAGGTCCATCACCACGGTGACGGTCAACCTCTGGGTCGGGGTGGGGTCGCGACACGAGGTGGCCGGGCGAACCGGTTTCGCGCACCTGTTCGAGCACCTGATGTTCCAGGGGTCGGAGAACGTCGCGTCAGGGGAGCACTTCTCCGAGCTGATGTCGCGCGGGGGCCGGCTCAACGCCACGACGTGGTTCGACCGCACCAACTACTTCGAGACGGTGCCTCGCGGCGCCTACCAGCTTGCGCTGTGGTTGGAGGCCGACCGGCACGGCCGGCTCCTCCCCGCCGTCACGCAGGCCAACCTCGACAACCAGCGCGACGTGGTCAAGGAGGAGAAGCGGCAGCGGTACGACAACCAGCCGTACGGCTTCGCCCTGCCGGACCTCTACGCCCTGGTGTTCCCCGAGGGGCACCCGTACCACCACCCCACCATCGGGTCGATGGAAGATCTCGACGGTGCCAGCCTCGAGGACGTGCACGCCTTCTTCGAGCGGTACTACGGCCCGAACAACACGACGCTGACGCTCGTCGGGGACCTCACCGCCGAAGAGGGGTTCGCCGCCGCCGAGACCTACTTCGGCCACCTGCCCGCCAGCGCCGCGGCCGGCCGCGAGCCCGTTGCGGCCCTGCCACCCCTGGAGAACCCGGTCCGCTTCGAGCGGAGGTCGGACGTGCCCAGCGACCGCCTGTTCGTGGCCTTCCGCCTCCCGGTGGACGACACGGACGAGTTCTACGCCGCGTCCGCTGCTCTGGACGCCCTTGCGGGGATGGCCTCGTCTCGGGTGTACCGCCGCCTCGTGCGCCGCGAGCAGCTCGCCAACGGCGTGCAGGGCATGGCCTGGGGGCTCGTCGACGGGGTGTCGCTCGGGTTCATCTCCGTCGACGTCGCCGACGGCGTGGACCCCGACGCGGCCGAGGCTGCCCTGTGCGAGGAGCTCGACCGGTTCGCCGACGAGGGGCCGACCCCCGTCGAGATGGAGTCGGTCCTGGCTCAGAGCGAACGCGCCTGGCTGCACGCCCTGGCCGCGGCGGACGAGCGCGCCGACATCATCTGCGGGCACGCCGCCCTGCACGGGGACGCGCAGCACGCCAACACCTTCCTCGACCGCCTGGCCACCATCACGCCCGACCAGGTGCGGGCGGCTGCGTCGGCATACCTGCGACCGGCCAACCGAGCCGTCGTGGCGCACCTCAAGGCCCAGACCAGTGAAGGAGCCTCGGCATGACCGACACCCTGATCCCCGCCCGTCCCGAGGTCGCGCCCCCGGGCCCCTGGGCCTTCCCCGAGCCCAGCACGACCCGGCTCGACAACGGGCTGGCGCTGCAGACCTTCCACACGCCCGGGCAGTACGTCGCCTCGGTGCGGCTGGCCATCCCCGTCGTGCCGGCGCAAGAGCCCCGAGAGCTCGAGGGCATCCTGGCGCTGCTGTCCCGGACGTTCGACGAGGGGACGCTGGACCACTCGGCGGAGGAGTTCGCCGAGCTGCTGGAGCGGGCCGGGGTCGCGCTCGGCTCCTCCACCAGCGAGTTCGGCCTCGTCCTCGACCTGGACGTCCCCGTGAGCCGGCTTGAGCGTGGCCTGGAGCTGCTCGCCGAGTGCGTCCAGCGTCCGGCCTACCCCGACGACGAGGTGGACCGCGCCCGGCGCAAGCGCCTGGCCGACATCGAGCAGGAGAACGCCGACCCCCGCAGCCGTGCCATGCGGGAGTTCGCCGCCACGTTCTACACCCCCGAGTCGCGCGCCTCGCGCCCGTCGGCCGGCAGCCCCGCCACCGTGCGGGCGATCACCGCCCCTGCCGTGCGGGACTTCCACCACGACCACGTGGGGCCGACCGGAGCCGTCATGGTCGTCGCCGGTGACCTGACTCCCCTCGGTGCCGAGCCGCTGCAGGATCTGCACGCTCTGGTGGAGCGCACCTTCGGTGGTTGGACGCCGCAACCGGTCGCGCCGGTGGGTCCGCAAGGCCCGGTCCGTCGGGAGGACGCCCGCCGCATCGTCGTGGTGGACCGACCCGGCTCGGTGCAGTCGGAGCTGTACGTCGGCTGCCTCGGTCCCGATCGGCGGCACGGATGGGGTGCCTACCCGGTCCTGAGCTTCCTGGTCGGTGGTGCGCCGCAGGCCAGGGTCGACTCGGTGCTGCGGGAGGACAAGGGCTACACGTACGGCCTGCGGACGGCCTTCGTGCCGCGCGCCGACGGCGGGCTGTTCATCGCCAGCGGATCCGTGCGCGCGGACGTGACGGGCGAGTCCGTGGGCATCCTGCTCGACATCCTCGAGAAGGCCCGCGAGGGCTTCACGCCGGAGGAGGTGCGCTCCGGGGTCGACTTCGTCAGCCAGACCGCACCGGCGCGCTACGCGACCGCGGACTCGGTGGCGGACGAGGCCGCCGGGCTCGCCCTGGAGAAGCTGCCGCCGCGCTGGGTGACCGAGATGTTCGAGGAGACGCGGTCGCTGACGGGGGAGGCGCTCATCGAGGCCTACGGCCGGGCCGACGTGGGGCAGTGGACCGTGGTCGTCGTGGGCGACGCCGACCAGGTCGCCGACGAGGTGCGGGCGCTCGGCCGGGGCGACGTCGAGGTGCGCCGCCGCGAGGGCTGAACCAGCAGAGGCGTGCTGGGCTTGCCCAGCCGGGCAGCCGAGCCGCCCCTGGCGCGGTGCGCCTGCCGTATGTCGAGACGCACCGCGCAGGCTCCGCCCCCAGATGGCGCCAGCGCCCTCGGCCGAGCCGGGTCGGCGCTCCGGTGACCTGGTGTGCGTCGAGGCGCCTACTCCGTCGGTGCGTCAGCCGAGCCGGCGCAGGACCTCGTCGTGCAGGAGCCCGTTGGTGGCGACGGCGTTGCCGCCCCAGGGCGCGGGTGACCCGTCGAGCGACGTCATGCGCCCGCCGGCCTCGGTGACGATCGGGACGAGCGCCGCCATGTCGTGCACCGCCAGCTCGGGCTCGGCCGCGACGTCGCACGCGCCCTCGGCGACCAGCATGTACGACCAGAAGTCCCCGAACCCGCGGGTGCGCCAGCAGTCGTCCATGAGCTGCAGGAACTCGTCGCGGCGGCCGGCGTCCCGCCATCCACCGAGGGACGCGTAGGAGAGCGACGCGTCCCCGATGGACGAGACGCCGGACACGTGGATGCGCTTGGCGGAGTACAGGTTGCGACCGGTGTAGGCGCCTGAGCCCTTGGCGGCCCACCACCGCCGGTTGAGCGCCGGCGCGGAGACGAGGCCGACGACGGGCTCGTCCCCGTCGACGAGCCCGATGAGGGTGGCCCAGACCGGCAGCCCCCGCACGTAGTTCTTGGTGCCGTCGATGGGGTCGATGATCCACCGCCGTGCCCCGTGGCCCGTCGTGCCGAACTCCTCGCCCTGCACGGCGTCGCGAGGACGGGTGCGCTTGAGCTGGCTGCGGATGAGCTCCTCGGCGTCCCGGTCGGCGTCGGTGACGGGGGTGAGGTCGGGCTTGGTGTCGACCTTGAGGTCCTCGGCCTTGAACCGGGTCATCGTTACGCGCTCGACCGAGTCGGCCAGCACGTGCGCGAGGCGGACGTCGTCGTCATAGGAGGGGCTCACCCGCCCAAACTACCTGTCACCCGCGTGGCCGCGCCCACGGGCGCGCGGGTGACAGGGGTGGCGCGCGCGCCCGGGGCCGACAGGGATGGCGCGGGAACATGGGCTGTCGGCGATGCCGCGGGCACGCCAGCGATGGGCGCGCGTGCCCGGGGTCGACAGGGATGGCGCAGGCGGGAGCGGTCGGCGGTCTTCTGGCCCCTCAGGGTGTGGGTGGCTAGGTGGCCTTCGTCGCCCCGGACCGGCCTTGTGCCGCCGGGGACGGGGAGGGCGACCGATGCTTGCGCACGGTCAGCCACATCCGGTGGCACACCACCAGCGCCAGCACCCAGGCCAGCCCGAGCAGCCACCCGGTCACGACGTCGGTGAGCCAGTGGTGACCGAGAACGACGCGGGAGAGCCCCATCGCGACGATCCAGCAGGATGCCAGCACGACGGCGAGGATCCGCGTGCGCCGCCGGTGCAGGTGGGTGAGGAGCAGATAGGTCAGGACCCCGATGATGACGGTGGTGTTGAGGGTGTGCCCGCTGGGGAAGCTGGGCGAGGTCTCGAACGGGGGGACGGCGTCGGCGAGAGGGGGCCGGACGCGTCCGATCAGCTGCTTGCCCACGACCGTCATCGCGAGCGAGCCCGCGGCGGCGAGGGTGGTGAGGACGGCGGGCGACCACGACCGCCAGGCCCAGGTCGCCAGCAGGACCAGCGCCACCGAGAGGATCGGCATACCGACCTTGCCACCGATGTCGGTGAACGTGGTGAGGGCCTGGGCCAGGGCCGGCGTGCGGTGCTGCACGGCGAGCTCGAGGACGGGATGGTCGAGCGCCGCCACGCCGTCGCCCTCGACGACCGCGTCGTAGGTCTCGGTGGCCGCGGCCGTCAGGCCCACGATCCCGACGAAGCAGACGAGGACGGTGGCAACGAGCAACCAGGTCGCAGCCGTCCACGTCGAGGTCCGCGTGACGACGCGGGCGAGCGCGCGGCCGATCGGGGTGCGCCACTGGGTGAGGTCGCGGTCGCCGATGCTCTCCTCGACGGGACGTCGCTGCAGGTCCATCCCGACAGTCTGCGGCGGGAGCCCGCTCCGGTCCGGGCGCCACGCGCGGCGACAGGCCGGCGTCCTCGCCCGCGGACCGGGCCTGCAGCAGGCGGCGGAGCCGCGCGTCTAGAGGCCGGGGTCCTCGCTCGCGGACCCGCCCCGCAGCAGGCGGCGGATCCACGCGGGCGAGGGTCTAGGTGTCCTCGCCCGCGGACCGGGCCCGCAGCAGGCGGCGGAGGCTGTCCAGCCGGGCGACGCCCGCGGGGCCGGCCTGACCCGAGGCCACCCAGGCGTCGAGGCCGCACTCCTCCTCGTCGTGCGTGCACCCGCGGGGGCAGTCGGCCGTGCCCGGCTCCAGGTCCGGGAACAGCGCGACGATGCGGTCCAGGCGGACGTGCGCGAGGCCGAAGCTGCGGACGCCCGGGGTGTCGACGACCCAGCCGGACGCGTCGGGGAGGCGCAGGGCGATCGCGGACGTGCTGGTGTGCCGCCCCCGGCCCGTGTGGTCGTTGACGTGCCCCGTCGCCCGCATGGCGTCGGGGACGAGCAGGTTGACGAGGGTGGACTTGCCGACGCCGCTGTGGCCGACCATGACGCTCACCTGTCCGGTCAGCGCGTCGCGCAGCTCGTCCAGCCCGGTGGTGCGGGCCAGCACGTCCTCGGGGGAGGCGCCCGCCAGCACTTCGGTGTCGGAGAGCGTGGACGTCGCGATGCACCGCGCCCCGAGGGGCGCGTAGGCCTCGATGAGGGGCGTGGGGTCGACCAGGTCAGCCTTGGTGAGCACCAGGATCGGCTCGAGCCCCGCGTCGTAGGCCGCCACCAGGCAGCGGTCGATCATGCGGGGTCGCGGCTCCGGGTTGGCCAGGGCGGTGACGACGACGAGCTGGTCGACGTTGGCGACGATGATGCGCTCCACCGGGTCCGTGTCGTCGGCCGTGCGGCGCAGCACCGAACGGCGCTCGTGCTGGCGGACGATGCGGGCCAGGTGGTCGGGGCCGCCCTGCAGGTCACCGACGAGCCCGACGCGGTCGCCGACGACGATCCCCTTGCGGCCGAGCTCGCGGGCCTTCATGGCGGTGACGACGCGCTCGTCGGCGGTTCCCTCACCGAGGAGCGTGGTGTAGCGGCCGCGGTCGACGGCGGTGACGAGGGCCTCCACCGCGTCCTCGTGGGCCGGACGGTCCTTGGTGCGGGGGCGGGACCCGCGACGGTTGGGGCGGACCCGCACGTCGCTCTCGTCATACGACCGTCGGCTCACCGGCGCCCCCCGCGAGGGGTGGCCCCGGCGCGGACCAGGCGCTCGGTGGCCGCCGTCTCGCCCGCGAGGAAGGAGGTCCAGCGACGGGTGAAGTCAGGCAGCGTCTTGGCGGTGGTCGCGACGTCCTCGATGACGACCCCGGGCACCCGGAGCCCCAGGACGGCCGCGGCCATGGCCATCCGGTGGTCGGCGTAGGTGCGGAACAGGCCTGCGTGCAGCGGGCGCGGTCGGATCACGAGCCCGTCCTCGGTCTCGCTCACGTCGCCGCCGAGCCGGTTGATCTCGGTCGCGAGCGCAGCGATGCGGTCGGTCTCGTGCCGTCGGATGTGGCCGACGCCGCGGATCCACGTGGGGGAGTCGGCGAGCGCGGCGAGGGCGGCCACCACGGGCGTCAGCTCGCTCGCGTCGTGCAGGTCCACGTCGATGCCGTGCAGCCCGCGGCCCGTGACGGTCAGGCCCGCGCGATCCAGGTGGACCTCGGCCCCCATCTGCTGCAGGACCTCACGGATGTGGTCGCCCGCCTGCGTGGTCACCGCCGGCCAGGCCGGCACGTGCACGAGACCGCCGGTCACGGGGGCCGCCGCCAGGAAGACCGCGGCGTTGGACAGGTCGGGCTCGACCGTGACGTCGAGGGCGTTGATCTCGCTCGGCTCGACGCGCCAGGTGTCGGGCTCGGCGTCGTCGACGACCACGCCGGCGTCCCGCAGGGCCTCCACGGTCATCTGGATGTGGGGCAGGCTCGGCAGGGGCTTGCCGACGTGGTGGATCGTCACGCCCCCGTCGAAGCGCGCGCCGGACAGCAGCAGCGCGGAGATGAACTGGCTGCTGCCCGAGGCGTCCACGGTCACCGTCCCGCCGCGCAGACCCCCACGCCCGTCGATCGTGAACGGCATCGCCCCGCGGCCGCCGTCGTCGATCGCGGCGCCGAGCGCGCGCAGCGCGTCGAGGACCGGACCGACGGGCCGGGTGCGGGCGTGCGGGTCACCGTCGACGACGACCGGACCGTCGGCCAGCGTGGCGAGCGGCGGCAGGAAGCGCATGATCGTGCCCGCCAGACCGCAGTCGATCGCGGCCGGCCCGTGCAGCGGCGCCGGCTCGACGATCCAGTCGGGGCAGCCGGGCTCGTCGCCCTCGTGGTCGCGCACCCCGACCCCGAGGTCCCGCAGGGCCTGGGCCATCAGGAGGGTGTCGCGCGAGCGGAGCGGGCGCCGGATCCGGGAGGTGTCGTTGGCCAGCGCTGCCAGCACCAGGAAGCGGTTGGTGATCGACTTGCTGCCCGGCAGCACGGCGGTGGCGTCGACCGGGGCGGCCGGCGTAGGCGCGGGCCAGTCGGCAGGCGTGGCGTCGACGGTGTCGGAGGGGCGGGGCGTCTGGTCGACCGGATGGTCGGGGTCCGCGAGGGTCAACGGGGTTCCGTTCGCTGGGGTGCAGGTGCTGCCGCCCAGCGTAGTCAATGGCGCCTACGCTGTCGGCATGTGCGGACGGTACGCAGCGAGCAAGGACATGGCGGAGCTGGTCGAGGCCCTGGACGTCGACGAAGACCGGACGGCCGAGCCGGTCCGCACGATCGCCCCGCTGGAGCGAGCCCAGGGGGCCGGTCCGGCCGCCGACTACAACGTGGCCCCGACCAAGGCCGCCCCGGTCGTGCTGACCCGGCGGCCCAGGGGCGAGCCCGAGCAGGATCCCAGCCGGCAGCTGAGGTTGCTGACCTGGGGTCTGGTCCCGTCCTGGGCCAAGGACCTCAAGGTCGGCACGCGGATGATCAACGCCCGCGCCGAGACGCTCCTGGACAAGCCGGCGTACGCGCGCGCCGCTGCTGCCCGCCGCTGCCTGGTCCCGGCGGACGGCTACTACGAGTGGCAGCGCTCGCCGTCCCTCACCGACCGCAAGGGCAGACCCCGCAAGCAGCCGTTCTACATCCACCGCGCCGACGGCGACCCCCTGGTCATGGCCGGGCTCTACGAGTTCTGGCGGGACCGGTCCCTGCCCGACGACCACCCCGACGCGTGGCTCACGACCTACTGCGTGATCACGACCAGCGCCGACCCCGACCTGGCGACCATCCACGACCGCCAGCCCCTGATCCTCGAGCCGGAGCACTGGGCCGGGTGGCTCGACCCCGACGCGACGACCCCGGACCACGTCCAGCCCTACCTCAACCTCGCCCTGCCAGGGCGGTTCGACGCGTATGCCGTGAGCACCGCCGTCAACGACGTGCGCAACAACGGCCCGCAGCTGCTCGACCCCGCGCCGGCCGACCAGCTGACGGGCGTCGTCGACCCGGACACCGGCGAGGTGCTCTGACCCCGCGAGGCGCCGGGCTGCCGGCATACGGGAATGTCACCCGCTGGGGGACCGTTGACCCTGCTGTCCGTCCCTCCGTAGGAGTCGCCCCGTGCTCGTCACCCCCGTCCTGCCGACGTCAGACCATCCGGCGCTGGACATCCACCCTCAGGTGGGGTCCGCCGGACTAGGCTTGGCCCCGATGACTGAGATCGACGTGGCCACCGAGAGCCCCACCGACCGGCAGGCCCGCTTCGAGGCGGACGCCCTGCCCTACCTGGACCAGCTCTACAGCGCCTCGCTGCGGATGACGCGCAACCCGTCCGACGCCGAGGACCTCGTCCAGGAGACCTTCGCCAAGGCCTACGCCGCGTTCCACCAGTACAAGCCCGGGACCAACCTCAAGGCCTGGCTGTATCGCATCATGACGAACGCGTACATCAACACGTACCGCAAGAAGCAGCGCGAGCCCCAGCAGTCCGACTCCTCGGACATCGAGGACTACCAGCTGGCCCGCGCGGGTTCGCACTCGTCGATGGGCAACCGCAGCGCCGAGATGGAGGCGCTCGACCACCTCCCCGACAGCGACGTCAAGCGCGCGCTGCAGGAGATCCCCGAGGACTTCCGCCTGGCCGTCTACCTGGCCGACGTCGAGGGATTCGCCTACAAGGAGATCGCGGAGATCATGGGCACGCCCATCGGCACCGTGATGTCGCGGCTGCACCGGGGCCGCCGCCAGCTGCGCGACCTGCTCAGCGACTACGCCGTCGAGCGTGGTTTCGTCGCTCCGGAGGGCGCGGAGGGCGCGGAGGGCGCGGAGGGTGCGCAGGCTCAGCAGGACAGCGGGGTGAAGTGATGGGAGAGCACATGGACTGCTCGAACTTCATGGAGCACGTCTTCGAGTACCTCGACGGCGAGATGACCGAGAGCGACTGCGAGGACTTCGCACGCCACCTGCGCGAGTGCCCTCCCTGCCTGGACGAGTACCAGCGCGACCAGGCCCTCAAGGCCCTGATCCGGCGGTCGTGCGCCTGCGAGCAGGCACCCGTCCAGCTGCGTACGCAGATCATCGCCAGCATCACCATCGAGTACGGTCGCTGATCCGACGCGCCGGTCCGACGACGAAGGCCCCCTCCCGACCGGGAGGGGGCCTTCGTCACGGCCGGCGCCCGGCGTGCCATCCTGGCGGTGGCCTGCGGCGTCACACACCATGACGCGCCGGCACGACGAGCGAGGCAGGACCGAGGGGGAGGCATGGAGCTGACGGGTGGGCCGTTCGTCGCCCTGGCGATCACGGTGACGACGGTCGCCCTGATCACCGGTGCGATCCTGACCGGACGGACCCGGCGGACGGTGTGGGGGGCGGTGCAGCGCGCGCTGGCCATGGTGCTCGTCGCCGTCCTGGCCGTGCTGTCGGTGGCCATCGTCCTCAACGCCCAGAACCAGTGGTACGTCGACTGGGGTGACCTCGCCGGCACGAACGACCCCACGGCCCACGCCACCACCACAGGGGGCTCCGCCGGCGCGATCTACGGAGCGACACCTGCCCCGAGGCCGAGCGCGAGTCGCGCATCGCTGCCGCCGCTCCCCAGCCCGAACGACCGCGTGCAGACCTTTCAGGTCACCGGGCGTCGGAGCGGACTCACGGGACGAGTCGTCGTGCTCCTGCCCGAGGACTACGCCGCCCCCGCCCAGGCACGACGCGACTACCCGGTGGTCATGACGATGCACGGCTACCCCGGCAGCCCCGACCAGTGGCTCGACGCGCCGCAAGGGCGTGAGCGCATTGACGCGGCCGTGACCCGCGGCAAGGTGGCGCCACTGGTCATGGTGTCGCCACAGCTGGACTTCCCCAAGGGCACCGACTCGGAGCGCGTGAACGCCCCCGGTGGCGCGCAGGTCGAGACCTGGCTGACCCAGGACGTCCCCGAGCTCGTCCGGTCACGCCTGCGGGTCCGGACCGACCGGGCGAGCTGGGCCAGCGCGGGGTTCTCCGCCGGGGGCTACTGCGCCGCCATGGTCGCTGTCCGGCACCCCCAGACGTTCGGAGCCGGCGTCGTCCTCGGCGTCTACGGACGGCCGACCTTCTCGGGCCGTCACGTGCTGCGGACCCAGCAGCAGAAGGACGCCTACGACCTGCCCCATCTCCTCACGACCACCCGACCCCCGGTCGCCCTGTGGGTCCAGACCTCCGACGGCGACCCCGTGTCCTACGCGGGGAGCACGGCGCTGGCGGCGTCCGCCAAGGCCCCCACGTCGGTCACCCTGGTCATGGCGCCCGGAACCGGTCACCGGACGTCGGTCTGGTCCAGGCACTTCGCCCAGGCGCTGGAGTGGCTGGGTCGGACCGTCCCGGGCTTCGCGGTGGGAGGTGCGGCAGGGCGGGCCGCCTGAGGTCCGGTGACCGACGACCGGCGCCGTCGCCGGGCTTCTCGAGGTCGTCCCGAGGCGCCCGCCTCCTGCATGACGAAGGCCCCCGTCCCGCTCGTGCGGGTGGGGGCCTCTCGTCGCCGGACGCCTGGGCTCAGGCGTTGGGCTTGCGGCCGTGGTTGGCGCCGTTCTTCTTGCGGGCACGACGCTTGCGGGCGCGCTTGCTCATGAGGACTCCTCGTGTCTGGCGGGTCGGACGTCGCCCGCGAGGGGCGTCGGTTCGCTGGCCCGGGACGGGCCTCAAACACCCATTGTCGCACAAGGCGGTGGCCCTGCCGAAACGCCGGTGCGGGCGGCATACGGGCTCGAGGGCCGGAACAGGCTGACGGCCCCGCGCGGGGGGTGCGGGGCCGTCAGGTCTGAGGAGGCAGAGCCGGGCTCAGGCCTTCTTGGTCTCGGCGAAGATCGCCGCGATCTCGTCGATCTTGGCCAGGAGCTCGTCGGCCTTGGCGACGTCCCACTCACCCTTGGTGCCCGAGGCTCCGGCCAGCTTGGTCGCCTCGTTGACGAGGGTGTGCAGCTGCGGGAACTTCTCGAAGTGCGGGGGCTTGAAGTAGTCGGTCCACAGCACCCACAGGTGCTCCTTGACCAGCTGGGAGCGCTGCTCCTTGATGATCGTCGCGCGGACCTTGAAGTCGGGGTCGTCGTTGTCCGCGACCTTCTCGATGATGGCCTTGACGGACTGGGCCTCGATGCGGGCCTGGGCGGGGTCGTAGACACCGCACGGGAGGTCGCAGTGGGCGTGAACCTCGACCGGGGCGAACGTGAACATCGCAAGTTCCTTTCGCGGAAGATTCGAAGCGTGACCGGACGTCACGTCCTTCCCAACCTAACCCGACGGGGGAGCGCAGGGCGATCCTGCACCTCGCTTGCAACAACTCGCGTCGTTGCCACCGGTCACGAGCTCAGGCTGGTGGTCAGGGCTGCGCTGGGCGGGTGAAGCGGGGGAGGCGCAGCAGCGGGGTCGGGACCCGCTTGAGCACCAGGCCCTCGATGTCGTCGTCGCCCAGGGCGCCGACGTGCCACGAGTCGACGCCCTCGCGGGGATTGTCCCGCTCGACCCACCAGCCCTGGCGGGTCTTGGGGTCGCGTCCGGTCACGCGCTTGACCGACAGCGGACGGGGACCGCGCTCGCCGTCGGGGAGCCGCACGACCGCGAGCCGACCGATCCGGGGGCGGGCGCCGAACGCCACCAGCAGCCAGTCGCCCTCGTGCAGGGTGGGCTCCATCGAGCGACCACGCACGACTGCGAAGCCGAGGTGCTTGCGGGGCATGGGACCTACCTTCGGGCTGGGGACGGGCCACCGGCCAGCCTACGCTCGGGTGGGGGGTGGCCTCGGACGCGAACGCGTCACCCGGCGCCTGGCGTCGGTCTCGCCCGCTGCGTGTCCGAGGCGGGTGGCATAGGTTCGAGGACATGCTCGCCGTGTATGCCGCCCGCCAGTCCGCCGACGACCCGCTGTCCGGGCTCGAGGTCGGGGACCAGCCGGAACCCCGATCCAGGCCCGGGTGGACGACCGTGACCCTGCGCACCTCCGGCCTCAACCACCATGATCTGTGGTCGCTCAAGGGGGTCGGGCTGGCGGCGGACCGCCTGCCCATGATCCTCGGCTGCGACGGCGCCGGCACCACCGAGGACGGGCAGGAGGTCATCGTCCACGCCGTGGTCGCCTCCGACGGCTGGCTCGGCGACGAGACGCTCGACCCGCGCCGGACCCTGCTGTCGGAGCTCAACCCCGGGACGATGGCCGAGCGCGTGGCCGTCCCCGAGCGCAACGTGGTGCCCAAGCCCACGGGGATGTCCTGGGAGCACGCCGCCTGCCTGTCCACGGCGTGGCTCACGGCCTACCGCATGCTCTTCACGAACGCCGGGGTCCAGCCCGGGGCCACCGTGCTCGTCCAGGGCGCGGGCGGTGGGGTCGCCACCGCCCTCGTGCAGCTGGGGGCGGCAGCGGGGCTGCGCGTCTGGGCCACGTCACGGGACGCGAGCAAGCGAGCCAGGGCGCTGGAGCTCGGCGCCGCCGACGTCTTCGAGCCCGGGGCTCGCCTGCCCGATCGGGTCGACGCCGTGCTGGACACGGTCGGGGCGGCCGTCTGGCGGCACTCCATCAAGTCGCTGGTGTCGGGCGGCACCCTCGTCACGGCGGGGGCGACGTCCGGAGACCCCTCGCGGACCGAGCTGAACGACATCTTCTTCCGCCAGCTGCGGGTGGTGGGCTCGACGATGGGCAACCGGTCCGAGCTCGAGCGGCTCGCGAGGTTCGTGTCCGAGCGCGGCATCGAGCCCGTCATCGACTCCACGCACCCGTTGGACCAGGCGCGGGCGGGCTTCGAGCGGATGGCGGGCGACGAGCTCTTCGGCAAGGTCGTGCTCACGCACTGAGGCGTGCGACACGGACAGATGGCGTGAGCCGCCCGGGGAGATCCTCGGGCGGCTCAGGCGCGGGCGGCTCGTCAGGACGAGCGGTCGGTCACTTGGCGAGGGCGCCGATCTTGAAGGACGCCAGACGCTGCATCGGCAGCTCCGCGCCCTGGTGCTGGCCGGTGAACTGGGACGTGCCGTCCTGCCCGCACAGGCCCTTGATGCGGGCGGGACCGCCCGGGTGCTGGCTGATCCAGGCCGTCACGTCGTAGACCTCGTCGTTGATGACGGTCCAGCAGGACGTCTCGTTGTCGTGGTCGTTGACGACCGCCATGGTGTAGGTCTTGCCGGCGCCGGAGGTGCCGGGTGTGCCGGTCGCCGTGGTGGTGCCGCTGGACGCGGCGGAGGTGCCGGTGGCGTCGGAGGAGGCGGCTGACGACGCCGATCCGGCCGAGCTCGTGGCGGGCTGGGTGGCCTGCGTGCTCTGGGTGGCCTGCGTGCTCTGGGTGGTCTGGGTGGTCTGGGTGGTCTCGGATCCGCAGGCCGACAGGGTCGCGGCGAGAGCGAGGCCGAGTGCCAGCGGGACGCCGGCGCGGGTCGTGTGGGTCATCGTGGATCCTTCCGAGGCGGGAGGCGGGGTGCTGCCACCCAACCTAGAGCCTCGTCCGGGCGCGCACGGGGAGGCGCGGCGCCCGGCGCCGAGGGCCAAGCGGGCGACGCACCGCGACGACCGGTGGACGACGGGCTCAGCGGGCGAGGCGCATCCAGGCGTCCCAGCCGCCGTGCAGGACCAGCCAGGCGATGAGGCCGTAGCCGGCCTGGCCGGGGTGGAAGCCGTCACCGGTGGCGTCCAGGTCGGCGGTCCACTGGTCGTGCCCCTGGAGCGGGCGGAAGCAGTCGACGAACGGGACGCCGCGGCGCGCGCACACGTCGGCCTGGGCCTCGGTGACGATCTCGAGGGTGGCGTTGAAGGTCGGGTCGTTGGTCGGGGTGGAGCCCACCACGAAGGCCGCGATGCCTTGGGCCTGCGCGTCGTCGAGGATGTTGGCCAGGTTGAGCCGCGACCGTGCGGTCGTGATCCCGTCGAGGACGTCGTGGTGGCCGGCGCTGATGACCAGGCGGCGCTCGCCGCGTCCCTGCCAACGGGGAGGGCACTCGGTGCGCCAACGCCCGAGGACGTCGGCCGAGGAGTCACCGCGGATGCCGAGGTTGTAGGCCGAGAGCTGGACGTCCGGGTGCTGGGTCCGCGACACCACCCGGGACACCCAGCCCAGCCCCTTGGGGTCGCCGTACCCGGCGACGAAGGAGTCACCGATGAAGACTAGACCCACGTCACGCGGTCCGTGGTCGCCGTTGACCGGCGCCACGTGGGACGGGGACGGGTTGTAGGTCTGCTGGTCGTGGAACACCACGTGTGGATCCTTGTCTGTCGGTCCGGAGGCTCGCACGGAGCCGGGGCAGGACGGCGGTCGCTCAGTCGTCATCCTCGTCGAGCCGGGCGAGCCACGTCGCCAGGCGCTCCACCGGGACCTCGAACTCGGGGTTCAGGTCGACGAAGGCGCGCAGCTGCTCGGCGAGCCAGTCGAACGTGATCTCCTCGTCACCCCTGCGGTGCTGAAGCTCCTCGATGCCACGGTCCGTGAAGTACACGCTGACATTGTGCCCCATCGCGAGGCGGCGCCCGGTGCGCGGCATACCGGGTCGGACGACGGACGGGGCCCGTCACCGAGGTGACGGGCCCCGTCCGGGCGAACCGCAGGTCAGCGCGCGAAGGCGCGCTCCACCAGCTCGGCCTGCTCGGCCGCGTGAGCCTTGGACGACCCCGTCGACGGGGCGGCCGAGGCGGGGCGGCTGACCAGGCGGAAGCGGCGCGTCTCGCCGTGCTGCTCCAGCAGCTCCGGGCCGGTCAGCGCGACGTAGGACCAGGCGCCCTGGTTGGCGGGCTCGTCCTGCACCCACACCACCTCGGCGTCCGGGTAGGTCGCCAGAGCCTCCGCCATCTCCTTGGCCGGGAACGGGGCGATCCGCTCCACCGTCATGATCGCGGTCGAGGTGTCCTCGGCCTTCTGCCGGTAGGCGTCCAGCTCGTAGTAGACCTTGCCCGAGCACAGCAGCACGCGGTCGACCTTGCTCGCGTCGACCCCGGTCCGGTCGCCCATGACGGGCTCGAAGGTGCCGTTGGTGAAGTCCTCCGGGCTGCTCGCCGCAGCCTTGAGCCGCAGCATCGACTTGGGCGTCGCCACGATCAGCGGACGCCGTGGTCGTGCGTAGGCCTGACGACGCAGCAGGTGGAAGTAGGACGCCGGCGTGCTGGGGAAGGCCACCGTCATGTTGTCCTGCGCGCACAGCTGCAGGTAGCGCTCGATGCGCGCGGACGAGTGGTCCGGCCCCTGACCCTCGTAGCCGTGGGGGAGGAGCAGGACCACGGAGGAGCGCTGGCCCCACTTCTGCTCCGAGGACGAGATGAACTCGTCGACGATGCTCTGCGCGCCGTTGGCGAAGTCGCCGAACTGCGCCTCCCACACCACCAGGGCGTCGGGCCGCTCCACGGAGTAGCCGTACTCGAAGCCCATGGCCGCGAACTCGCTCAGCAGGGAGTCGTAGACCCAGAACCGGGCCTGGCCCTTGCCGAGGTAGAGCAGCGGGGTCCACTCCTCGGCCGAGGACTTGTCGATCAGGACCGAGTGGCGCTGCACGAAGGTGCCTCGACGGGAGTCCTGGCCCGACAGGCGGACCGGGGTGCCCTCCATGAGCAGCGAGCCGAAGGCGATGAGCTCGGCCGTGCCCCAGTCGATGCCGCCGTTGGCGACAGAGTCGGCCCGCTTCTCGAGCATCTGGCGCAGCTTGGGGTGCACCGTGAAGCCCTCGGGGGTGGCCACGAAGGCCTTGCCGATGTGCATGAGCGTGTCGTGCGAGATGGCCGTGTCGACGAACTTGGCCGGCGCCTTGTCGTCGGCCTCCTGCGCCTCGGGACGCTCGAGCCCGGACGGCCCGCTGTCCTGGCCGGACCGCGCCGCCTTGATGGCCTCGCGGGTCTCGACGAACACCCGCTCCAACTGCTGCTGGTAGTCCTGCAGCGCGTCCTCGGCCTGCTCGACCGTGATGTCACCACGGCCGATCAGCGCCTCGGTGTAGAGCTTGCGGACGCTGCGCTTCGCCTCGATCAGGTTGTACATCAGCGGCTGCGTCATCGAGGGGTCGTCACCCTCGTTGTGACCGCGACGCCGGTAGCAGACGAGGTCGATCACGACGTCCTTGGCGAACGTCTGACGGAACTCGTAGGCCAGCTCGGCCACGCGCACGCAGGCCTCGGGGTCGTCGCCGTTGACGTGGAAGATCGGCGCCTGGATCATCCGGGCCACGTCGGTGGAGTAGACCGACGAGCGCAAGCTGGACGGGGCGGTCGTGAAGCCGACCTGGTTGTTGACGACGATGTGGATCGTGCCGCCCGTGCGGTAGCCACGCAGCTGGGACAGGTGCAGGGTCTCGGCGACCACGCCCTGCCCCGCGAACGCCGCGTCGCCGTGCATCAGGATCGGCAGGACCGTGAAGGCCTCGCCGCCGTGACCGAGACGGTCCTGCTTGGCCCGCACGATTCCCTCGAGGACCGGGTTGACGGCCTCGAGATGGGAGGGGTTCGCCGCGAGGTAGACCTTGGTCTGCTCGCCCTCCTCGGAGGTGAACGTGCCCTCGGTGCCCAGGTGGTACTTGACGTCGCCCGAGCCCTGGACGGTGGACGGGTCCTGCACGCCCTCGAACTCGCGGAAGATCTGGCCATAGCTCTTGCCCGCGATGTTGGCGAGCACGTTGAGGCGGCCGCGGTGCGGCATACCGATGCACACCTCGTCCATCGAGTCCGAGGCCGCCCGGGAGAGGATCCGGTCCAGGACCGCGATCGTCGACTCGCCACCCTCCAGCGAGAAGCGCTTCTGGCCGACGAACTTGGTCTGCAGGAAGGTCTCGAAGGCCTCGGCGGCGTTGAGCCGCCGCAGCACGCGCAGCTGGTCCTCGGAGCTCTGCTTGTCGTGGTGCGCCTCGACGCGTTCCTGGATCCACGCGCGCTGCTCGGGGTCCTGCATGTGCATGTACTCGACACCGACGGTGCGGCAGTAGGAGTCGCGCAGGGTCCCGAGGATGTCGCGCAGGTGCATCAACGGCTCCCCGCCGAAGCCACCCGTCGCGAACTCGCGCTCGAGGTCCCACAGGGTCAGGCCGTGCTGCTCGATATCGAGGTCGGGGTGGCGGCGCTGGCGGTACTCCAGCGGGTCGATGTCGGCCATCAGGTGACCACGCACGCGGTAGGCGTGGATCAGCTGCTGGACGCGGGCCGTCTTGTTGATCTCGTCCTCGTGCCCGACCGAGATGTCCTGCACCCAGCGGACCGGCTCGTAGGGGATGCGCAGCGACGCGAAGATCTCGTCGTAGAAGTCGTGCTTGCCCAGGAGCAGCTCGTGGATGATCTTGAGGAACTCGCCCGACCCGGCGCCCTGGATGATGCGGTGGTCGTAGGTGCTGGTCAGCGTCAGGATCTTGCTGACCGCGTGCCGGTTGAGGGTCTCCTGCGCGGCGCCCTGCCACTCGGCCGGGTACTCCAACGAGCCCACGCCGATGATCGCGCCCTGGCCCTGCATGAGCCTGGGCGTCGAGGAGTTGGTGCCGATTCCGCCGGGGTTGGTCAGCGAGATCGTCGTGCCCACGAAGTCGTCGACGGTGAGCTTGCCGCCGCGCGCCTTGCGGACCAGCTCCTCGTAGGCCGTCCAGAAGTGCACGAAGTCCATCTGCTCGGCCGACTTGATGCTCGGCACCACGAGGGACCGGGTGCCGTCGGGCTTGGGCAGGTCGATGGCGATGCCGAGGTTGACGTGGGCCGGCTTGACCAGCGTGGGCTTGCCGTCGCGCTCCGCGAACGAGTTGTTCATGTCCGGCATCGACGCGAGCGCCTTGACCAGGGCGAAGCCGATGAGGTGGGTGAACGAGACCTTGCCGCCGCGGCTGCGCCGCAGGTGGTTGTTGATCACGATGCGGTTGTCGATGAGCGCCTTGGCGGGGACGGCGCGCAGGCTCGTCGCCGTCGGCACCTCCAGGGAGGTGGCCATGTTGGCGACCACGCGGGCGGCCGGCCCCTTGAGCGGGACGACCTGCTCCTGGGCCTGAGGACCGGTGTCCTTGACAGCGGGGATGTCACGCGGGGTGGGCTGCGACTGCTTGTCACCGGGCCTGGCGCCCTTGGCCGCCGGCTTGTCGTCCTTGGCCGGTGCCTTGTCTCCGTCCTTCGCCGGTGCCTTCTCCGGGGCCTTGGCAGGTGCCTTCGCGGGTGCCTTCGCCGGTGCTTTCTCAGAGGCGGGTCGCTCCGCCGGTCGGCCCGTGGCCGAACCCGGGTCGACCGTCTGCGACGAGGGTCCGTCGGCTCCCTTGGCGGCGTCCTCGGTGGAGCTCGTCGACGGTGCCCCTGACGCGGTGCCGGTCGATCCCCCTCCGGCGCCGGACCCGTCGGCGGACTGGCCCGCGGTCGGGGTGTAGTCCTCGAAGAACGACCACCAGGCCTTGTCCACGCTCTGCTTGTCCTGCTTGTACTGCTCGTACAGCTCGTCCACGAGCCACTGGTTGGCTCCGAAGGATGCTGAGGAGCTCGGGCCGCTGGGGGGCGTTGTCACGGCGGTACTCGCCTCTTTCTGGATCACGTCGACTCTGACCGGCACCTTGATCGGCCTTCACCCTATCTTGCACCCCGCGGCCCCGCCCGGCCGTCGGTGACGGGGGTCTGTCTCACCCCGACCGTAGGATGAGCGCACTATGACCGAATGGCTCCTGCTGCTGGCTGCGGTGGCGCTCACCGCCGCAGCGGCGGTGTTCGTGGCGGCTGAGTTCTCCCTCGTCGCCCTCGACCGGCCCACCGTCCAGCGAGCCGTCGATGCCGGGGACGCGGGCGCCCAGCCCGTCCTCGTCGCGCTGCGAAGCCTGTCCACCCAGCTGTCCGCGGCGCAGGTCGGCATCACGCTGACCACCCTGCTCACCGGCTATCTCGCCGAGCCAGCGATCGGCGGGCTGGTCCGTGGTCCGCTCGACGCGATCGGCGTCCCGCAGGCGGCGATCGCGCCCCTCTCGACGGCCGTCGCCATGCTGGTCGCCACCGTGGGCTCGATGATCGCCGGTGAGCTGGTGCCGCAGTTCCTCGGCATCTCGGCCCCCCTCGGGACGGCCAAGGTCGTCGCCGGGCCGGTCCGCGTCTTCGGCCTGGTCGCCAAGCCGCTCATCGTCGTCCTCAACGGATCGGCCAACGCGTTCCTGCGGCGCATCGGGATCGAGCCGCAGGAGGAGCTGTCGGCGGCCCGCACCCCTCAGGAGCTGTCCTCGCTCGTCCGGCGGTCGGCCGAGGCCGGAACCCTCGACCTCGACACGGCGCTGCTGCTCACGAGGTCCCTCGGCTTCGGCGAGCGCACCGCCGACGACGTCATGACGCCGCGGGTGCGCTGCGACACCGTCGAACGGACCGCCAGCGCCGCCGACGTGCTCACCCTGGCGCGCCGCACCGGCCACTCACGGTTCCCCGTGATCGGGGACGACCTCGACGACGTCGACGGTGTCGTCCACGTCAAGAAGGCCCTGGCCGTGCCGCACGAACGCCGCCAGGACGTCCCCGTGTCCGCCCTCATGGTGGACGCCCTGCACGTGCCCGAGACCATCCGCCTCGATCCCCTCCTGCTGCTCCTGAGGCGCACCAGCTTCCAGCTCGCGATCGTGGTGGACGAGTACGGCGGGACCTCGGGGGTCGTGACGCTGGAGGACGTGATCGAGGAGATCGTCGGCGAGGTCGCCGACGAGCACGACCGACGTGACCCCGAGGCGCGGGAGCGCCGCGACGGCACGTGGACGGTCCCCGGTCTGTGGCGCACCGACGAGGTGCGGGACCGCGTGGGCGCGGACATCCCCGAGGCCCCGACCTACGAGACGCTCGGCGGCTTCGTCATGGCGCGTCTCGGACGCATCCCCAGGCTCGGCGACGAGGTCGACATCGACGGCTGGCGGATCACCGTCGAGGGCATGGACGGCCACCGCGTCGACCGCCTGCGGCTGGTGGCGGACGACGCAACGACGGTCCCGGCGGGAGGTGCCCGGTGAGCACCGGCACCGCGCTGTGGGTCTCGCTCCTCCTACTCCTCGGCAACGCCTTCTTCGTGGGCGCCGAGTTCGCGCTGATGGCCGCTCGACGGTCCCAGCTCGAGCCCCTCGCCGAGGGCGGGTCGGCTGCCGCGAGACGGTGCCTCGACGCCCTGGAGCAGGTGGCCTCGCTGCTCGTGTGCGCCCAGCTCGGGATCACCGTCTGCTCGCTGGGGCTGGGGGCGCTGGCCGAGGTCGCGCTCCACCACCTCTTCGAGGGCTGGCTCGAGGCGGCCCACCTGTCCACCGCCGTCGCCGGTCCGTTCGCCCTGGTGCTCGCCCTGCTGCTCGTCGTCTACCTGCACGTGGTGGTCGGCGAGATGATCCCCAAGAACCTCGCCATCGCCGGCCCCGAGCGCTCCGCGCTCGTGCTGGTGCCGATACTGCTCGCGATCACGCGGATCCTGCGCCCGATCATCCTGGTGATGGAACGCATCGCCAAGGCCGTCGTCCGGGCCACCGGCATCGACCCCAAGGACGAGCTCGCCTCCGCCTACACGGCCCAGGAGGTCGGTGACATCGTCGCCGAGAGCCACCGTGAGGGGCTGCTCGAGGCCGAGCAGCACGGACTGGTCAAGGGTGCCCTCGAGTTCAGCGACCGCGTCGCCGGAGAGGTCGCCGTGCCGCTCGCCGAGGTCGTCTCGCTGCCGGAGGCCTCCACCCCGCAGGACCTCGAACGCCTCGTGGCTCGGCACGGCTTCTCGCGCTACCTGGTGCGGGACGCCGACGGGGACATCGTGGGCTACCTGCACCTCAAGGACGTGCTGTACGCCCGGGACGAGGACTTCGACGAACCCATCCCCGCCAAGCGCATCCGGCGGCTCGCCACGGTGCGGGCGGCCGACGAGGTCGAGGACGTCCTCGCCACCATGCAGCGGACGGGACGGCACCTCGCGCAGGTGCTCGACGACGGCGACCGGGTCACCGGCGTGGTCTTTCTCGAGGACGTCCTGGAGGAGCTGGTGGGGGAGGTCAGCGACCAGTCCCAGAAGGCCGTCGAACGGGTGGCCAGGATGAGGGCTGGTGCGCTGCCCGAGCGCGCCGACGGGCGCCGAGAGGTCTGAGGCAGGCCCGAGGCGGGATGCCGGGAAGTGTCAGGCCAGCTCCCTGAAGGTCAGCCCGGCACCTCCTGGTGAGTCCGTCCAGGCGAGGGCCAGGTCCTCGGAGACCACCGCCACCTCGAGCCTGGCCAGGCAGCGCCCCAGCTCGAGGCGGTCGGTGCACACCAGGGTCCCCGTCACCCGGTCGTGGTGAGGCACCAGGTCGTCGGCGGTCACGGACGAGCAGTCGAGCAGGGCAAGTCTCAGCGCGCGACCGGCCCGGTCGACCGCGCCGTCCAGCGCGGTGGGCCGGATGCCGACGCCCACCGCCTCCGGCGACCCCGGCGTCGCACCCAGCGCGGCACGGACGGCCTCGAGGTGCCCGAGGGCGAACCAGTCGCCCGGCCCGGTCCGCACCAGCGACCGGGCTCCCGGGATCCCCGACGCGTCCGGCCCGGGCACGAGGTGCCCCAGGCCGCGGAGCAGCGCCGCGCCCACTCCGTCGGTCTTGCCCTTGACGAGGTCTGCCGCCGCGGCGATCTCGTCGGCCAGGGCCCGGCTGGTCACGGACAGGGAGCGACCGTCGTGGTCGACGCCGCCGAGGAGGTCGTCGGCGGGCACGAGGCCGGACAGGCCGAGCGCGAGGTCGGTCTGGCCTGCGCGCCAGGGCCGGCCCGCGGTGTCGGTGACGACGACGCCGAGCCGGGTCACGTGGGGAAGGACGGCGAGGAGGTCGTGACGGAGCCGGTCGGCCGCGCGGTCGGGGTCCTCGGGCAGCGAGAGCAGACCGCCCTCGGGCCCGGTGTTGGACGCGTCGACGCCCGCGGCCGCCATGACGGGGCCCGCGGCGCTCTCCACCACGCGGGTCACCCCGTCGGGCGTGGCGCGCTCCGCGACCACCCTGCGCGTGGCGGCGCGGACGACCTCGTCCCTGATCGTGCGGTCGCCGTCCCAGGGCGTGCGCAGGCCCAGCGCCTTGGACACGAGCTTGCTGGAGACGGCCAGCACGTCACCGTCGGCGAGCCCCAGGCCTGCCGACCCGGCGGCAGCGACGAGGGCCGCCGCGAGGTCGGTGCCGGTCCTGACCTCCGGCATCCCTGGGAGCGGACTGATGGTGACGGGCTGATCGGGCCGTGCGTCGGTGGGCTCGCTCACGCGCGCTGCAGCCGACGGCCGAGATCGACGGCCGCACCCGCGATGGCGGCGGCCGCCGGGACGTCGGTCATGAGAAGGGGACGGTGCTCGACCACGAGGCCCCGGTGGCGGCGGCTCAGGTCCTCGCCAGACCCCGCGTCCGCGTCGTCCACCAGCCAGCCGTCGAGGAAGTCGGCATACAGGCCCGCGACGGCGTCGGTGGTCGTGGGCAGGCCGAGGGCGGCGAGGCAGGCGTCGGCGTGGCCACGCACCGGGCGGCCGCCGACGACGGGGGACACCCCGACGACGGGGGCCCTGGTGCCCCGCAGCGCGTCGCGCACGCCGGGGACGGTGAGGATGATGCCGATCGAGACGACCGGGTTGGACGGGGGGAGGATGACCAGGTCAGCCGTTCGGATGGCCTCGAGGACTCCAGGAGCGGGTCGGGCCCGGTCCATGCCTGCCACGACGAAACGCTCGGCCGGGAGCGCGGCCTGGTGGCGCACCCACCACTCCTGGAAGTGCATGGCGCGCTGACCGCCCTCGGCGTCCGCGTCCTCGACGACCACGTGGGTCTCGACGGGCTCGTCCGTCATCGGCAGCAGGCGCACGCCCTGGCGGGGGAGCCCCCACCGCTCGCCGAGCCGCGAGGTCACCTCCGACAGGGTGAGCCCCTGACCGAGCCACCGGGTGCGGGCCACGTGGGTGGCGATGTCGCGATCGCCCAGCCCGAACCACTGCGGCTCGACGCCGTAGGCCGCGAGCTCGGCCTGGACGGCGTGGGTCTCGCCGGAGCGGCCCCAGCCCTGAGCCTCGTGGACGCCACCTCCGAGGGTGTACATCACCGTGTCGAGGTCCGGGCACACCCGCAGGCCGAACAACGTGATGTCGTCGCCCGTGTTGCCGATGACGGTGATCTCGGGGACCCCAGTGATCCCAGTGATCTCGGCGGCGTCGCGCGTGCCAGGGGCGTGGCCGGGCCCGGGGCCGGCGTCAGGGTGGAGATGGTGGACGAGGCCACGGAGGAACCGGGCCCCACCAACCCCTCCGGCAAGGATGGTGATCCGCATGGCAAGATTCTTTCATACACTCTTTCGGCGTAACGCCCTCGTTGCTCCCCGCATCCTCCCGGATCCGGTCCGCGACGCTGTGACATGCGACAACGTGATGATTTGACAGGGCGTAGAACGGCTGCCGCGTGCGCAGGGCGCGCGTCGGATGCGGTGCATCTACCATTCGGCCGCTTGACGCCAGGCATATGACACGCATGTAATTTCATCGTTGCATTCACCCGCAGTGACCAGTCAGCGACTGAGCATGGCTACTGGGTGTGACTGATCATCACCTAAAGCATCCTGGTCTGACGGATGACGAGGGGGACGCGACGAGGTCTAGGAGGGGCCGTGCAAGAACTTCAGCTGGTGCCAGTGCTGGACGCCGCCGACGACAGCCAGCTGTCCTGGCAGGAGCGCGCTCTGTGCGCCCAGACCGACCCCGAGGCGTTCTTTCCCGAGAAGGGCGGTTCCACCCGCGAGGCCAAGAAGGTCTGCACGGGCTGCGAGGTCCGCGCCGAGTGCCTCGAGTACGCCCTGGCCCACGACGAGCGCTTCGGCATCTGGGGCGGCCTGTCCGAGCGCGAGCGCCGCAAGCTGAAGAAGCGCGCCGTCTGACCTGACTCCGGCACCGCCGCGTCGTCACGCTCCACCCGCTGCGCCCACCCGCCCTGTACCAGCCCCGGAGGCCCGGTGCCCGCTCCCACCCCTCCGCGCCCCGGCACGGCATCCGTCCCCGGGGTCCGCGCCGTCGACGGTGTCCTCGTCGTCCATGACGGAGCTCCCTGGCTGACCCGCTGCCTGGACTCCCTGGCGGCCCAGACCCATCCCTTGCGCCACCTGGCCGTCGTGCTGAGCGGCAGCCACGACTCCGTCCCGCAGGCCGCGACGCAGCGGCTGTCCGAGGCCGGGACCCAGGTGCACGTCGTCGAGGCCCGCGGTGCCCGCTATCCCAAGGCCGTCCTGGCCGGGCTCGCCGAGCTGCAGTCCATCGGTGCGCTGCCCGATCGCCCCACCCGCCCTGATCAGGACCGAGAGCTCGGCGCACGGGCCGATGCGGACGCCGAGCTGGCAGCCGCCTCCCACTGGGTCTGGCTCCTCGAGGACGACTGCTTCCCCGAGCCGGCGTGCCTGCTCACGCTGCTGCGCGAGGCCACCCTGTCCGCGACCGTCGCCGTCGCGGGTCCCAAGTACGTCGACGCGACCGACCCCGGCCGCCTGGTCGAGGTGGGGCAGACCGTGTCGCCGACGGGTCGGCGCGTCGCCTCGCCACGGCACGGCGAGCTCGACCAGGGCCAGCACGACCACCGCAGCGACGTCCTGGCCGTCGGCACCGGCGCGATGCTGGCCCGGGCCGACGCCCTCCTGCGGCTGGGCGCCCTCGACCGCGTGTTTCCCGTGGCGGCGGACCTCGACCTGTGCTGGCGCGCCCACCAGGCCGGGCTGCGGGTCGTCGTGGTCCCCGAGGCCGTCGCGCTGGACGCCCGGGCGACCACCCAGGGGCTGCGGTCCCGGGACCGGATGCCGTTCGCCGGGCTGGGCCTCGACGACATCGACGACGACCGGTTCTCGCGCGAGCACGTCCTGCGCGAGCGGCGGGCCTGGGAGCGCGAACGCCGGGGCGCCGTCGACCGGGCCTACCGCCGCGACCGGCGGGCGGTGCGACGGATCGCGCTCGCGCGCTGTCCCGGGCGGCTGGTGCCCTGGTATGCCGTGCGCATCCTGCTCGGAGCGTTGCTGCTGTCGGCGGTGCTCCTGGTCCTCAAGCGCCCGCGCGCCGCGTTCGCCGAGCTCTCCGACGCGGGAGCGGTGCTCACCTCCTGGCGCAGCCTCGGGTCTCGCAGGCGGGCACGGCACGCGGCCATCGTCGGTGGCGCCGGGCTCGGTGGGCTGCTGGCCCCGCACGGCCGCGCCCTGGCGGGGGTGCGCGACGAGGTCTATCGCGGCCTGCCGCACCTGCCGTCGGTCGTGTCGCCCACCGACGGCGGCACCGGCCCGAGAGGACGTGGCGGTGCTGCGGGCACCGGGAGCTCCCTGGCCGAGCCGGGCCCGGTCAGCGACGAGGCGACCGACCTCGACGGGGACGACCTGGGCGCCCGCGCCGCCCGGCACCCCGGCGTGCTCGCGGTCCTCATCTCCGTCGGCCTCGCCGTGGCGGCCTGGTGGCCGGTGGTGCAGGGCAGGGGAGGGGCGCTGCTGGACCGAGGGCTGGCGGGCGGTGAGCTGCGCCCGGGGGCGGGCGGTTCGTCGGCCGCGTGGACCCGCTACCTCACGGGGTGGGACCCCGCGGGCCTGGGTTCCTCCGCCGACCCACCCGCGTGGCTGCCGCTGCTGGCCGCGCCGGCCTGGGCGGTGGAGCACCTCCCGGGGCGCTCCCCGAGCTCTGCCCTCGGCGCCGCCGCAGCCCTGCTCCTCATCGTCGCGATCCCGGCGGCGACGTTCAGCGCCTACCTGGCCGGGCGGGCCGCCACGCGCCGCCCCTGGCCCCGCGCCCTCGCCGCCCTGGCGTGGGGACTCTCACCCGCTCTCCTCGTCGGTCTGGGGGAGGGCCGGGTCGGGGCCGCCCTGCTCGCGATCGTCCTCCCGCTGCTGCTCGCCGGACTTGCCGCCTGCGGACGGCGTTGCCCCTGGTGGCCCGCCGTCGGAGGCACGGTGCTGGCCGCGGCCGTGGCTGCCGCCGTCGCGCCGGTGCTGCTGGTGGTCGTCGTGGCGCTCGGGCTCGTCCTGGCCGCCACCAACCACGGACGCGGCAGGGTCGCCGGGTTGCTCCTCGCCGTCGCGCCCGTCGTCCTGCTCGGGCCGTCGGTGGCGACCTGGTGGCGCGAGCCGGCGTCGGTGCTGACCGGGCCCGGGCTCGCGTCCTGGACCGAGCAGCCGAGGCCCTGGCACTTCGCCCTGCTGTGGCCCGCCGAGCCCGTGACGTCGACCGCCGCCGGGCTCACCGATCCGTCCCTCGCCTCCACCGTCCGCCTCGTGCTCCCGCTGCTCATGGCCACCGTCGTGCTGGCCGGGGTGTGGGGCCTCGCGGTCGACGGGCGCCGCATCGGGTCGTCCCGCGTCCTGGCGGTGCTGGCCCTGCTCGGCATCGCCGGCGCCGCCGCCGCCCCGCACCTCGTCGTCGGCCACGCCACCGACTCCGCCGGAGGACCTCAGGCCATCTCGCCCTGGCCGGGCACGGGCCTGCTCCTGCTGACCCTGGCCCTGCTCGCCGCGGCGTTGCAGGGAGCGGAGGCGCTGCGGCGGCCCGTCCCCGCGCGTCCGCGCGCGACCAGGATCCTGCGGGTGGCCGGAGGCGTGGTGGCGGGGCTCGTGACCGTCGCCGTGCTCGCGCAGGGGACCTGGCTGGCCCTCACCCGCCTCGACCAGGTGCTGGCGTTCCCTGCCCGCCAGGTGCCGTCCGTCGCGCAGGACAGCGCGGACAGCGCGCTCGCGGCGCGATACCTCGCCCTGGAGCGTCGTGGGACCGTCATGGGATATCGCCTGGAGCCCGGCGATCCGTCCGACGTCGTGCGCGACCTCCCACGGGACACGGCTGCTGTCGCACCCAGCGCGCTCCTGCCCGATGTGGCCCACGACCTCGTCACCGACGAGCCCGTCGCTGGTCGCCCGGTGGCGGACCGGCTGGCGGACGCAGGAGTCGGCTTCGTCGGCCTCTCACCGGCGGACCCGGTCGTCGCGGCCCGCCTAGACACCACGGCCGGCCTGTCCCGCCTGACCGACACCGAGGGCGACCCCGTCTGGCGCGTGACTGCGCGACCCGGACCGGACGGCGCAACCGTCCCCGTCTCGGCGGTCCGGGTCCAGCAGCCGGACGGGACCCCCGTCGCGACGGTGCCCGTCCACGGCAGCGGCCCCGAGGTCGACACGGCGCTGAGCGCCTCAGGATCCGGAGCTGGCCCAGGGACGGAGGGGCCTGCAGGGCCGTCACCCTCCGTGCTTGCCTTTGCCCAGCAGCGTGGCTGGGCCGACACCGCGCGGGTGCTCGCCGACGGTCGTGCCCTGACGCCGCGGGACGGCGAGCTCGCGGCATACGACCTCCCGGCGGACACCCGTCACGTGCGGGTGAGCCAGGTGCCCGCCCACCCGACCTGGTCGCTCGTCCAGGGCGCGGGCCTGGCGCTCGTCCTGCTGCTGGCCCTGCCGTTCGGCGTGCGACGCGGTCGAGACGGAGAGGTGGTCCGATGAGCGGGGCAGGGCTGCTGCGCGTGGTCGGCGTCGTCGTGGTCGGTGTGGCCGTGGTCGCCGGCTCCGGCGCGGTCGACGGCCGGGTCACGGTGCCGGGTGCACCGCGAGCCGCGGCCCCGGAGACGGCCCCACCCGCCCGACCCGTCGCCACCCGGACGCTCGTCTGCCCCGGCCAGGAGACCGTCGGGGTCCCGGGACTGCCTGCCGAGCCCGGGGCCACCCCCGTCGACTTGGTGGCCGTCGCCGCCCCCGACGGCGTCTCCGCCGCCCGCGGGCGCGAGCTGCCCGCGGGCATCCTGCAGGTGGGCCCCACCGACGCCGCCGACGCGCAGCGGGTCACCGCGCCCGGCAGCGCCGCGACCGCGCGGCTCGCGGGACCGAGGTCCGGGGTCGTCACCGCGACGCAGCGACTGGCGCCCGCGCTGGCGGCGGTGCAACGGTCCCTGGCGACGTCCGGCGAGAGGGCCGCCCTGGTGTCGGTCCCCTGCGGCGTGCCCGTGACCGATGCCTGGTTCCCCGCGGGTGCGGGCCAGGCCGGCCGCCAGGAGCACCTCGTCCTCACCAACCCGCACGAGACGCCGGTCACCGTCGACGTGACGCTGCACGGCGCGACCGGGCCGATCGCGAGCGTTGCGGGCCGCGACGTCGTCGTCGAGCCCCGCGGACGCACCGTCGTGCTCCTCGACGCCCTCGACGGCACGGAGGCCAGCCCGACGGCGCAGGTGCACGTGCGCGGCGGCACCGTTCACGCGTCGCTGCACGACGGGTGGCTCGACGGCATCACCGCCCGCGGCGCGGACGACGTGGCACCCAGCGCCACCGGCCAGGACCTCGTCGTCCCCGGACTGGTCGTCGCCGGCCCCGACGACCCCACGGTGGTGCGGGTCGCCGGGGTCGCCGATCGGGCCACGGAGGTCAGAGTGACCACCCTCGGTCCGAACGGCCCGGTGGGGGACCCCCTGCGGCCCGTGCGGATCCCCGCCGGGGCCAGCCGCGACGTGGGTCTGCCCTCCCTGCCCGCCGGCACCTACGGCGTCCGCGTGTCGGCCACGGCCCCCGTTGCCGCGGCGGCCTATCTCGGGAGGGCCGACGGCCGACGCCCGCAGGGATCGGGGTCGGTGGGAGCGCCCGTCCGCGACTTCGCCTGGGTGCCGGCGGTCCCGGCGCTGGACGACCTGGCCGGTCTCCCGCTGGGCCAGCCCGAGGGCGCCAGGCTCAGGCACCGTGTCGCGCTCACCAACCCGGGCGACACCGCCGTGGCCACGACCGTGACCGTGGTGGGAGGCGACGGGTCCACGGCCCCGCGCCGGGTCGACGTCCCCGCCCGGGGGACCAGCGCCGTCGACGTCGGCGACGCGACCTCGGTGTGGGTGTCGGCGGCGCAGGGCGTGCGGGCCGCGGTGGTGTCCGAGGCCGACGGCGGTCTGGTGACCGTCGCCCCGCTGGTCGCCCCGTGGCAGACGACCACGCCGTATGTCCTGTCGCCCTCCCGCTGAGCCTGCAGGGGCCATCCCGAGGGGCACGCCAGGGGCAGCCGCGCAGGGGGACGCCCCGTGCGGAACTCCAGCGCGGCTGCGGCGGGGTGACCCTCAGGGGTGACCGTCGTAGTCCGGGTCCAGGTCCTCGGGGGCGACCATCAGCAGGGCCGCCGCCTGCTCCACGACCACGGTGTCGACCAGCTCTGCGAGCTCGGTGCGGTCGCGGACCCGTGACTCCACCGGCCGGCGGTAGACGACGATGCGCGGCCCGGATCGTCCCTGGCCCTGGCGGGCGTGGCCCAGCGGGATCGACCCCTCCCGCTCCGCCGCGACGAGGACGTCGCCGCCCGGCACCAGCTCGACGGCGACTTCCACGCCGTCCAGCCGACCCGCCGCCCGGGGCACGAGCCGCTCGACCGCGTCGAGGACCAGCTGGTCGAACCGGTCCTCGCGCGAGGTCATCTCGGGCACCGGGGGCCACGCGAGCGGGCCGCGTCGTCCGCGGCCCCGGCGGTCGCGGGCGAGCCGACGAGCCGTGGTGGGGTGCGGGTCGGGGGCTGGATCGGTCACGGCCATCACGATACGGCGCGCCGATGGCTCTGCCGCAGAACCAGGACTAGGGTTGCCCACCGTGACCGTCCAGCGACTGTGCTCCAAGACCCCGTGCGGCCGACCGGCAGTCGCGACGCTGACCTACGTCTACGCCGACTCCCAGATCGTCCTCGGGGCGCTCGCGACCTTTGCCGAGCCGCACTCGTACGACCTGTGCGCGGACCACGCCCGCCGGCTCACCGCCCCGCGCGGGTGGGAGGTCGTGCGGCTGGTGCCGGAGTTCGCGGAGCCCGAGCCCGCCCCGGACGAGCTGGTGGCGATCGCGGACGCCGTCCGAGGCCCGCGCCGGCGGCCTTCCTCGCAGCCGCAGCCGCAGTCGCAGGCACAGTCCCAGTCGCAGTCCCGAGATGGTGGCGCGGGTGCGGAGCGTCGCACGGTCGTCGCCACGCCGCGCACGTCCGAGCAGGCCCGTGAGGTCTCGGCGCGGGTCGCCCGCCAGTCGGGGACGGTCTCCGCCGTCGAGGTGGGTCGTCGCGGTCACCTGCGGGTCCTGCGCGACCTCGACACCGACGCTCCCGGCGCTCCCGGCCGCTCCGCCACGGGTGACGTCTCCGACGCACCCGACGCACCCGACGTCTCCGACGCATCCGACGTGCCCGGAGCGCCCGACGTGCCCGACGACGCGGTCGCCTCCGACGAGCCCGGTGGCACCACGCCGGCCCGCTCCTCCTGACCACCCGCGCCCGTCGCACCCGGACCGGTAGGCTCCCCGTCGTGACCTCTCGCACCGACCTCTCGACCTTCGTCAAGGCCTACGACGTCCGGGGCCTCGTGCCCGAGCAGCTCGACTCCCGCGTGTCCCGTGCGCTGGGTTCCGCGTTCGCCCGGGCCGTGATCCTGCCCGAGGGCGCGACCAGCCTGGTGATCGGCTATGACATGCGCCCGTCGTCGCCGGAGCTGTCGCGGGCCTTCGCGGAGGGGGCCGCCCAGCACGGCGTGGACGTGACCATCATCGGCCTGTGCTCCACGGACGGGCTCTACTTCGCCGCCGGGCACCTCGACGTGCCGGGCGCGATGTTCACGGCGAGCCACAACCCCGCGGCCTACAACGGCATCAAGCTGTGCCGGGCAGGGGCGCGCCCGGTGGGCCAGGAGTCCGGTCTCGCGCAGGTGCGCGACCTGGCGCAGGCGATCCTCGACGGCGACGACCCCTCTGACGACAGGGAGGGCGAGCGGCGGACCGGTGCCATCGTCGAGCGTGACCTGCTGGGCGAGTACGCCGCGTTCCTGCGCTCTCTCGTGGACCTCTCGTCGCCGCGCCGCAACCGCCCCATCAAGGTCGTGGTCGACGCCGGCAACGGCATGGGCGGGCTCACGGTCCCCGCGGTCCTCGGCGACGCGGCCGGTCTGCCCGCCCTGCCGCTCGAGGTGGTCCCGCTCTACTTCGAGCTCGACGGCACCTTCCCCAACCACGAGGCCAACCCGCTCGAGCCCGCCAACCTCGTCGACCTGCAGCGCGCCGTCGTGGAGCACGGGGCCGACGTGGGCCTGGCGTTCGACGGCGACGCCGACCGCTGCTTCGCGGTCGACGAGCGTGGCGAGGCGGTCAGCCCCTCGGCGATCACCGGGCTGATCGTGTCCCGCGAGACGGCTCGTATGACGCAGACCGGCGCCTCGGCCGCCGACCTCACGTTCGTGCACAACGTCATCACCTCGCGGGCCGTCCCGGAGGTCGTGGCGGAGGTCGGGGCGCGGGCCGTGCGCACCCGGGTGGGGCACTCCTTCATCAAGGCGACCATGGCCGAGCACGGCGCGGTCTTCGGCGGGGAGCACTCGGCGCACTACTACTTCAAGGACTTCTGGTACGCCGACACCGGCATGCTCGCGGCGATGCACGTGCTGGCGGCGCTCGGCGAGCAGGACGGTCCGCTCAGCGAGCTCGTGGCCCGCTACGACCGCTACGCCGCGAGCGGCGAGATCAACTCCACCGTCGACGACCAGGCCGCCCGCAGCGCCGAGGTCACCGCGTGGGCGCGCGAGCGCGGGCTGGACGTCGACGAGCTGGACGGCCTGACGGCGACCCACGAGGCGGACGGAGACGGCCCGCTGTGGTGGATCAACGTCCGCCCGAGCAACACCGAGCCCCTGCTGCGACTCAACGTCGAGGCAGCCGACCGGCCCACCATGGAGCGGGTCCGCGACGAGGTCCTGACGATCATCCGAGGAAAGGCGTGACCGACATGTCCGAGCCCACCACCAGCACCACGATCCAGCCCTGGCTGCGGGAGATCCTGCGGTCCCCGGGCGGCGAGCACGAGCTCGTCGACGCCGAGGGACCGGACGGCCCCGAGCTGCGCTGCGCCGAGCTCGGCGTGGCCTTCCCGATCGTCGACGGGATCCCCGTCCTGCTCATGGACGAGGCCCGCACCCTCTGACCCACCCGCACGAGCACCCGCACCGCACCACCCGAGGAGGGCCGGCGATGCCGCAGCTGGACGAAGCACTGGTCGACGACCTCGACGAGGTGCAGCGCCTCGACTCGCGCGGACACCTCCGGGCGCTCGCCACGGCAGGGGCTCAGGTCCGGGAGGCGGCCCACCTGGCGGTCGAGGCCGGCGTCGACCGGCTCGGTCGCGAGGAGCGTCCTCGGGCCGTGCTCGTGGCCGCGCTCGGCGGGTCGGCGGTGGTGGGGGAGGTCCTCACCGTGCTCGCCGAGGCCCACAGCCCGGTGCCCGTCTCCCAGCGCGCCGCAGGACCCCTGCCCGCCTGGGTCGGGCCCCTGGACCTCGTCGTGGCCGTCTCGCTGTCGGGACGCGCTCCCGGCCCGCTGGGCCTCGCCGCCGAGGCCGGCCGTCGTGGTGCCCAGCTGGTGACGGTCGGGGCGGCCGAGTCGCCGCTCGCGGACGTCACCGCCCGGGCGCGAGGGCTGCACGTCCCGGTCCCGCGGGGCGTCGTGTCCTCCCGGACCTCGCTGTGGTCCCTGCTGACGCCCGTCCTGGTCGCCAGCGCCACCCTCGGGGTCGTCGACCTGCCGACGCCCGTCCTCGACGAGCTCGCCGACCGCCTCGACGCGCAGGCCGAGGCCTGCCGCCCGTCGTCCGAGTGCTTCGTCAACCCCGCCAAGATCGCCGCGCAGACGCTGGTCGAGACGGTCCCCGTCGTGCTGGGGGACGGCCCGCTCATGGGGGTGGCCGCCCACCGCGCCGTCGCGGGTCTGGCCCGCACGGCCCGCATCCCGGCGATGTACGGCTCCCTGCCGGACGCGGCGTCGCAGGTCGTCGCGACCTTCGGCGGGCCCTACACCGCGGCCGGGGGCCAGGGCGTCGGAGCCCGGTCTGGTGGGCGTGGCGCGCCCGGCGGCGCCGGCGGGCGGGACATCTTCGCCGATCCCTTCCTCGACGCCCCCGAGGAGCCGCCGCTCGGGCTGCTCATGCTGCGCGAGGGCGGCCGCGACATACCGCCGGCGCAGTCCTCGCTGGCCGACCTGGTGCTCCAGGAGGCGCACGACGTCGGGGTCCGGGTGCACGAGGTCTCGAGCGAGGCCGGCCACCCGGCCGTGCGGCTCGCCGAGGTCATGGCGCTCACGGACTTCCTCAGCACCTATGCCGCCCTCGGCCTGGGGCTCGACCCCTCCACCAACCCGCACGTGGCCAACCTGCGCGCGGCCGGCCACCCCTGACCCGTCACCTAGACTGGCCGACGGTCGGCGCAGGTGAAACCGTGCAGCCCAGATGGGCGGCGCCGGGCCCAGACTGTCGTCATACCAACCGAAGGGACTGTCCATCGTGACGTTCGACCACCAGGTCCGCGACCTCTCGCTCGCCGAGGCGGGCCGCCACCAGATCCGGCTCGCCGAGCACGAGATGCCCGGCCTCATGTCGCTCCGCGAGGAGTACGCCGAGGCCCAGCCGCTCGCCGGCGCCCGCATCGCCGGCTCGCTGCACATGACCGTGCAGACCGCCGTGCTCATCGAGACCCTCACGGCGCTCGGCGCCGAGGTCCGCTGGGCCAGCTGCAACATCTACTCCACGCAGGACGAGGCGGCCGCCGCCATCGTCGTCGGGCAGGGCACCCCCGAGGACCCGCAGGGCGTCCCCGTCTTCGCCTGGAAGGGCGAGACGCTCGAGGAGTACTGGGACTGCACCAACCAGATCCTGACGTGGGGCCAGGACGCATCCGGCGAGCAGGTCTACGCCAACATGATCCTCGACGACGGCGGCGACGCCACGATGCTCGTCCACAAGGGCAAGGAGTGGGAGGCCGCCGGCCAGGTGCCCCCCACGACCGAGGAGGACTCCGAGGAGTTCGGCGTCTTCAAGGCACTCGTGCGCCGCACCCTCGCGGAGGACCCCCAGAAGTGGACCCGCGTGGCCGCCGAGATCAAGGGCGTCACCGAGGAGACCACCACCGGCGTCCACCGCCTCTACGAGCTGGCCCGCGACGGCGAGCTGCTCTTCCCGGCGATCAACGTCAACGACTCGGTCACCAAGAGCAAGTTCGACAACAAGTACGGCTGCCGCCACTCGCTGATCGACGGGCTCAACCGCGCCACGGACACCCTCATCGGCGGCAAGGTCGCGGTCGTCTGCGGCTTCGGCGACGTCGGCAAGGGCTGCGCGGACTCGCTGCGCGGCCAGGGCGCGCGCGTCATCGTCACCGAGATCGACCCGATCTGCGCGCTGCAGGCCGCGATGGAGGGCTACCAGGTCGCCACGCTCGAGGACGTCGTGGAGTCCGCGGACATCTTCATCACGACCACCGGCTGCTACGACGTCATCCGCACCGAGCACATGGTCGCGATGAAGGACAAGGCGATCGTCGGCAACATCGGCCACTTCGACAACGAGATCGACATGGCCGGCCTGGCCAAGGTCCCCGGCATCACCAAGACCGAGATCAAGCCGCAGGTGCACGAGTGGACCTTCGCCGAGACCGGCGAGAACGGCCAGCCCGCGGGCCGCTCGATCATCGTGCTGTCCGAGGGGCGCCTGCTCAACCTCGGCAACGCGACCGGGCACCCGTCGTTCGTGATGTCCAACTCCTTCGCCAACCAGACGATCGCCCAGATCGAGCTGTTCACCAAGCCGGGGGAGTACTCCACGGACGTCTACGTCCTGCCCAAGCACCTCGACGAGAAGGTCGCCCGCCTGCACCTCGACGCGCTGGGCGTGCGGCTCACCGAGCTGACCAAGCCGCAGGCGCAGTACCTCGGCGTCGACGTCGCCGGCCCCTACAAGCCGGAGCACTACCGCTACTGAGCGGGTCCGCTGCCTGACCGCGCACCTGCCGTATGCCGCGGGCCGACGCCTCCACCCCGGAGGCGTCGGCCCGCTGCGGCATACGGCCTGGTCACCCCGGGACACGCCGTCGGGCCGTGACCCTTCCGTTATCCCGGGCCCACTGTGTGTGAAGATGACGCAGGACGTCCCGCAGCGAAGGAGCACCCCCCGTGAAGAGCCGGATCCTGGTTGTCGACGACGACCTCGCGCTCGCCGAGATGCTGGGCATCGTGCTGACCAACGAAGGCTTCGACGTGACGCACGTGGCCACCGGCACGGCCGCCGTGCCCGCCTTCCGCGAGGTCAAGCCGGACCTGGTGCTGCTCGACGTGATGCTGCCGGGCATGGACGGCGTCGAGGTGTGTCGTCGCATCCGCGCGGAGTCGGGCGTGCCGATCGTGATGCTCAGCGCCCGCACCGACACGACCGACGTGGTCGTCGGGCTGGAGTCCGGCGCCGACGACTACATCGTCAAGCCGTTCAAGCCGGCCGAGCTGATCGCGCGCATGCGGGTCCGGCTGCGGCGTGGCGAGGAGGTCGAGCAGGAGCACCTGACCATCGGTGACCTGTCGATCGACGTGGCGGGGCACGCCGTCAAGCGCGGCGACGAGGCGCTGTCCCTCACGCCGCTGGAGTTCGACCTGCTCGTCGCCCTGGCGCGCAAGCCGTGGCAGGTCTTCACGCGCGAGGTGCTGCTGGAGCAGGTGTGGGGCTACCGCCACGCCGGGGACACCCGCCTGGTCAACGTCCACGTGCAGCGGCTGCGGTCCAAGATCGAGCACGACCCCGAGCACCCGGAGATCGTGCTGACGGTCCGCGGGGTGGGCTACAAGGCCGGCGGACCGGCCTAGGCCATGGCCCGCACCCTCAAGTCCGACCTCGCGGCCCTGCGAGGTCGGATCGCTCGTCTCGGGGGTGGTGCTCTGTCACGCTCCTGGCCGTGGCTGCGGCACGGCGTCAACCGGCTGGTCGAGCTGTGGAGCCGGTCCCTGCTGCTGCGCACGGTCGCGAGCACCATGGTCCTGGGGACGGCGATGCTGCTCATCGTCGGGTCCTACCTGCACGGCCGGGTGGCCGACGGCCTCACCGAGGAGAAGCTGCGGACCGCCTCCAACGACGCCGCCGCCCGGGTGCGCTCGGCGCAGGCGAGGTTCGACGACGCCGACAAGACCGACGACGCCGCGCTGCGCCAGATGGCCACCGACATCGTGCAGCAGGACAAGGCCCCCGACCTGTCGCGCGACGTGATCTTCACGCCCGCGCAGGACAACACGCGCAAGCCGCTGCCGACCGTCGCGGCGGGGGACCTCACCCTCGGCGAGATCCCGGCGACCCTGCAGGGCCGGGTGCAGGCGGACCGCGGGCACCAGCAGATCCAGGTGGTAACCCTGGCGCGCGACGACGGAGAGCTGCCCACCGTGGTCGTGGGGGCGCGGGTCCAGCTGCCGCCCGGGGTGGGTGGCTACGACCTCTACTACGCCTATCCCATGCGGGCCGAGTCCAAGGCCCTCGACATCGTGACCCGCAACCTGCTGCTGGCCGGGGGCCTGCTGATCGTCCTCATCGGCGGCGTGGCGTTCGTCGTCACCCGGCTCGTCGTGGATCCCGTGCGACGGGCCGCGCAGGTGGCCGAGCGGCTCGCCTCGGGTCGGCTGGACCAGCGGATGGCGGTCAAGGGCACCGACGACATTGCCGTCCTCGGCCGGTCCTTCAACCGGATGGCGTCCAGCCTACAGACCCAGATCGTCCAGCTCGAGGGGCTGTCCCGGCTGCAGCAGCAGTTCGTCTCGGACGTGTCGCACGAGCTGCGCACGCCCCTCACCACGGTGCGCATGGCGGCCGACGTGCTGTACGACGCCCGGGGCGACTTCTCCGCCGGCGCGGCTCGCAGCGCCGAGCTCCTCACCGGTCAGCTGGAGAGGTTCGAGAACCTCCTGACCGACCTGCTCGAGATCAGCCGCATCGACGCCGGGGCCGCGACGATCGAGCCGGCGCCCGGCGACCTGCGCGAGATCGCGCGGGAGGTCGTCGACGACGCGGCGGCCCTGGCCGAGCGTCGTGGCAGCACCGTCAGCGTCGTCGCACCCACCCAGCCGGTGGTCGCCGAGATGGACCGGCGGCGGATCACGCGCGTCCTGCGCAACCTCGTCGTCAACGCCATCGAGCACGGCGAGGGGGAGCCCATCTACGTCGAGATCGGGCGCAACGCCCAGGCCGCCGCCGTCGCGGTCCGCGACAGCGGGGTCGGGCTGCGGCCGGGGGAGGCGTCGCTCGTCTTCACCCGGTTCTGGCGCGCGGACCCGGCTCGGGCGCGCACCACCGGTGGGACGGGTCTCGGGCTGTCCATCTCGATGGAGGACGCCCACCTGCACCACGGCTGGCTCGAGGCCTGGGGCCAGCCCGGCGTCGGCTCGTGCTTCCGCCTCACGCTGCCGCTGACCTTCGGCAAGGACGTGACCGAGTCCCCGCTGCCCATGCAGCCCCTCGGCCTGCGCGTCAACCCGCCGGTCCCCACCCAGTCGACCAACGAGGTCCTCGACCCGGTCCCGGGCACCTCGCTCGACGCCGGGACGGCGGGGGTCCTCGCGCTGCTGCCCGACCAGCTCGCGGCGGCGCCGCACAAGGACCCGACCGGGGTGAACCACCCGTGAGGCCGGGCCGGGCACGTCATACGGCCCGTGCCTGGGGCCTCGCGCTCGCGGCCGCGGTCCTGGCGGCGGGCTGCTCCGGGCTGCCGAGATCGACGCCGGTGGTCCAGGGGCAGGCGGTCGGCGGCGCGCAGGACGCGGGGGTGCGGATCATCCCGCGCGGACCGGTGTCCGGGTCGGACGCCGACGACCTGGTGACGGACTTCCTGCGGCAGGGCCTGGGGGCGGACGACGACAGCAGCGTGGCGCGGGAGTACCTCACCCCCAGGGCGTCGGGCCAGTGGCAGCCGGACGGCTCGGCCTGGATCTACGACGGCCCCGAGGCGCTCACGGTCAAGGTCACCGCGCCCGGCACGGTGACGGTGACGGGGCGCATCAGCGCCCAGCTGGACCGCGAGGGGCACTACGCCGAGCTGCCGCCCGGCCAGACGCGATCGGTCGCGCTGCGCCTGGTCAAGGTCGGTGACCAGTGGCGCATCGACGGCGGCCTGGACGGACGGCCGACGGTGTGGATCAGCCGCGCGGACTTCGGCCTCTACACCAGCTTCCCCATCACCTATGTCACGCCGGATGGCACGGGCGTGACCGACCGGCGCTGGTTCCTGCAGGGCCCGGGGCTCGTGACCCGGCTCGCGCGGGCCCAGCTCGCGCCGCCCCCGACCTACCTGCAGGGCGCGGTCCTGACGGGGGTGCCGGAGTACACCGAGCTGGCCCACGGCTCGGTGTCGGTCGAGGGCGGCACGGCCCGCGTGGTCCTCAGCAGCCGGGCCCTCAACGCGGACGACCTCAACCGGCGGCGCATGTGGCAGCAGATCACGACGACCCTGACCGCCGTCGGAGGCGTCGACGCGGTGCAGCTGGAGGCGGACGGCGCCCGGCTCAGCGTGCCCGGGCTGCCGGACCGCGCCCTCGGGGCGGAGGACGTGGACCTGCGCGACGCCGAGGCGCCGACCGGCCCGGTCCTGCTGCGCAGCGGCGCCGGCCTGGAGCGGGTCGACCCGCGCCAGCTCACCGAGAACCGGTCGCGCAAGGAGGCGCGCGCGGACGGCCCCCCGCTGCCCGACGTCGGCCCGGAGTGGTATCGCCTCGCCGCATCCGCCGACGGGCACGAGATCGCGGGCCTCGACGGCGACGAGGAGGAGCTGGCCCGCTGGCGGGACGGCCGGCTGGTGCGGGTGCGCGGGTTCGCCACCGACCTCACCCGCCCGGCCTACGACCCCGCGGGCTACCTCTGGCTGGCCGGTCGGACCACCGCGGGCACCCGCGTGCTCGTCCAGCCGACCTCCGACCTGAGCGGTCGCCCACCGGTCGCGATCAACGTGCCGTGGCTGGCCGACCGGAGGGTGGTCGCCCTGCGGCCCTCCGCGGAGGGGCAGCGCGTCCTCGTCGTGTCCGAGCCGATCGGTGGCGGGCCGTCCACCGTGGGGGTCGCCGGCGTGCTACGCCGCGACGGTCGCCCCGTGGGGCTGGCCACGCCGATCGCCGTGGGCGGTGCCTCGACGGACGTGACCGACGCGACCTGGCTCGACGCCGAGACGATCGGCGTGGTCGGCGCCGTCGACACCAAGAGCGAGCAGCGGGTGGTGATCGCCCCGATCAGCGGACCCAGCCAGGTGCTGGGGACGGTCCGCAACCCCACGGGCATCACGACCTTCGGCGGCAGCCGCAGCATCGTGGTCACCACGCGCCGCGGCGCCGCGCTGGTCCGGTCCGGCAACGGCCTGACCCCGATCGTGTCCAGCACCAGCGACTTCGTGGTCCCCGGCCACTGAGCTGGCGCACGTCGACCTGTGGACGGCCGACGGGCCCCATCCACAGGCCGGCCGTATGCCGTCCGCCCGCTGCCACGCGGGTGGGACGCTGGGGCGCGTGACTCCCACGCTCGCCTCCGCCCTGGTCGACCTGGCGCTCCCGGTGGTGTGCGGCGCGTGCGGCCGTCCAGGCGGCCGGGTGTGCCCGGCCTGCCGATCGGCCCTGTGGGGGTGGTGCTACCCCGGCGGTCCCCGCGTCGTGCTGCCCGACCCCTGCCCGCCGGGTCTGCCGGCCGTCGTGGCCACGGCGGTCAACGACGGCGTCGTCCGCCGGGTGCTGCACGCCTACAAGGACGAGGGGCGGCGCGACCTGCGCGGCACCCTGCTCGAGCTGCTCGTCCCGGCGCTCGACCTGGCGGTCGGGGCGCTGCGCCCGCCCCCGCGGCGGGGGGGGGCGGTGGTCCCGGCCCCCACGTCCCCGGCCGCCCGCCGGCGGCGGGGCGACCGCCCGCTCGAGCAGCTCGTCGCGGCCGCGTCCGGCGAGGTGGCCGGGGCGTCATACCGCTCCGTCCTCACGACGCGGGGCCGTCCCGCCGACCAGGCGCTGCTGGGTCGGGAGGCGCGCGCGGTCAACCTGCGTGGAGCCATGCGCGTGACCTCGCGAGGTGCGTGCGAGCACCTGCGTGGGCGGCCGGTGCTGCTGGTGGACGACCTGCTGACCACCGGCGCCACGCTCGTCGAGGCCGCCCGGGCGCTGCGCTCCGAGGGGGTGGAGGTGGCCGGTGCCGTGGTGGTCGCCGCGACCCGCCGCAACCCGCCACGGGGCGCGCTGGGCAATCACCGACGGCGTGCGCTAACGTCGGGTAACGGCTCGATGACGAGCGTGGTCCTCCCAGATGGACGGGGGTGGTTCGACACAGTTCTCCGCAGGCCCGACGGGCCTGAGTATGTCGAGCAGGTCACTCCCTAGGAGGGAATTCATGGACATCCAGATCACCGGCCGTCACGTCCCCGTCACCGACCGGTTCCGAGACCACGCGCAGGAGAAGCTCGACAAGATCGAGCTGCTCGCCAACCGCGATCCTCGTCTGGACATCGTCGTCTCCAAGCACGGCAGCGCCAACGGCGTGGGCACCATGACCGTCGAGATCACGTGCCGCGTCAAGGGCCCGGTCATCCGGGCCGAGGCGACCTCGGACGACAAGTACGCCGCCTTCGACGTCGCGGCGGACAAGCTCCTGGACCGGCTCAAGAAGGCCAACGACCGCCGTCGCGGCAAGCGCCGCAAGGTCACCACGTCCACCGACGTGCCGCCCCCCGCCCAGCTGGTCGACGCCGGACCCGGTGCCGCCGCCACGCCGCAGCTCACCGCCACCGACGCGGGCTCCGGCGCAGGAGCCGGGGAGAGCCCCTCCGCCACCCCGGAGGACGACGGCCCCGAGGTGGTCGAGGTCGCGGACTCACCGATCGAGGTCCGCGTCAAGCACCACAGCTCCGCTCCCATGAACCTCGAGCAGGCGCTCTACGAGATGGAGATGGTCGGGCACGACTTCTTCCTGTTCACCGACGCCGACTCGGGCACGCCCAGCGTGCTCTACCGCCGGCGCGGCTGGTCCTACGGCGTGCTGCACCTCGACAGCGAGGTGCAGCCCGAGTCCGACCTCGAGAGTCGTTCGACCTGACCGCCGCTCGCACCACCGCCCAGGGGCGGCCCACCACGGGTGGGCCGCCCCTCGGCACGCGGGCGTGACTGGCACGCCAGACCGGGCTGGGGCCCACCACCGTGGCATCATGCGGGCATGACGGGCATCCAGGACATCCACCCCCGATCCCACGCCCCCGGCGACCGGACGCGGCCAGAGCGGATCCGGGTGCTGGTCGCCGACGACCACGTGCTCTATCGCCGGGGTCTGGAGATGGTGCTCGCCCAGGAGCCCGACATCGAGATCGTGGGGGAGGCCAGCGACGGCGCCGACGCGGTCGCGCAGGCCGAGGAGCTCATCCCGGACGTCGTCCTCATGGACGTGCGCATGCCCCGGCTGTCCGGCCCCGAGGCCACGGCCCGGGTGCGGGAGGTCGTCCCGTCGAGCAAGGTGATCATGCTGACGATCTCCGACGAGGAGCAGGACCTGTACGACGCCGTGCGGGCCGGCGCGACGGGCTACCTGCTCAAGGACGTGCCCGGCGAGGACATCGCGGTCGGGATCCGCCAGGTCCACGCGGGTCAGTCGCTGATCTCCCCGCCCATGGCCTCCAAGCTGCTCGCCGAGTTCGCGCTGATGATGAAGCGGCAGGAGGAGGGGCAGCAGATGCCCGTGCCCCGCCTCACGGACCGCGAGCTGCAGGTCCTCAAGCTGGTGGCGCGTGGGATGGCCAACAAGGACATCGCCACGGACCTGTTCATCTCGGAGAACACCGTCAAGAACCACGTCCGCAACATCCTCGAGAAGCTCCAGCTGCACTCGAGGATGGAGGCCGTGATGTACGCCGTCCGCCAGAAGATCCTCGAACTGCCCGAATGACCGCGCGACGGGACGATCTCGGGACCGCCACCGGGCCGGCCTCCCCGGTGCGTCGGCTCACCTTGTCGCAGGCCCGTCGTATGGCGCTCGGGGCCCAGGGCTTCACCCGCCCCCGCCCGGAGGTGGTGACGGCACGCGACCTCGTGCGGGTCCTGTCCACCGTCCAGGTCGTCCAGATCGACTCGGTCAACGTCCTCACCCGCAGCCACTACCTCCCGTTCTTCTCCCGCGTCGGCGCCTACGACACGGCCCTGCTGGACCGGCTGCGTGACCGTGCCCCCCGCCGCATGGTGGAGTACTGGGCCCACGAGGCCAGCCTGGTCCCGCCCACCACCTGGCCGCTGCTCGACGTGCGGATGCGCCGGGCCGAGGACGACGCCTGGGGCGGCATGCGCCGGGTCGCCCAGGAGCACCCCGAGCTCGTGGCCGCGGTGCTGGCAGAGGTCGTCACGCGCGGTCCGCTGACCTCGCGCGAGGTCGAGCGCGCCCTGGCCCACGACCTGCCCCGGCAGCGGGACGACTGGGGCTGGAACTGGTCCCTGGTCAAGAACGCCCTCGAGCACCTCTTCTGGGCCGGGCGGATCACCAGCGCCGGGCGGACGGCCGGCTTCGAGCGGCGGTATGCCGCCCTGGAGCGCGTCCTGCCCCGCACCGTCCTGGACGACGTGGCCGCCGCACGCGCCGCGCGGGCCGCCGCCGAGGTGTCGTCCTCGACATCGCCGACATCGCCGACATCGCCGACATCGTCCGCCGAGCCCTACGCCAAGCCCCAGGCCGAGCCCCACGCCACGCTCGACGCCGAGCACGTCCGGCGGCTGGTCGAGCTGTCCGCCCGCGCGCTGGGGGTCGGCACGCTGCGCTGCCTGCGGGACTTCTTCCGCCTCTCGCCCCAGCAGGTCGGCCCCGCGGTCGCCGACCTCGTGGCGGCGGGAGCGCTCGTCCCGGTGACCGTCGAGGGGTGGCGCGCGGCGGCATACGTGCACCGGGACGCCAGGGTGCCTCGCACGGTGACGGCGAGCGCCCTGCTCAGCCCGTTCGACTCGCTGGTCTGGCAGCGGGACCGGACCCGGGCGCTGTTCGGCTTCGACTTCCGACTCGAGATCTATGTGCCCGCCGAGCTGCGGGTGCACGGCTACTACGTCCTGCCGTTCCTGCACGGCGAGCGGCTCGTGGCGCGCGTGGACCTCAAGGCGGACCGGCCCACCGGCCGGTTGCTCGTCCGCGGGCTGCACTGGGAGGACGGCGCCGCGTCGGAGGAGGCCGTGGTCGCGCTGCAGCAGGAGCTGTCCACGCTCGGGCACTGGCTCGGCGTCCCCGACGTTGTCCATGACGGCGTGCGTGCGGACCGACCAGCTCGCTGACGCCGGGTTGCCACCCAGCGCCCGCAGGACGGACTACCCTGGGCCAGGTGTGCGCCGACCAGGGGGTCGGCCCCCACGCGTCATCCATCATCGAGGGAGCTCAACGTGTCAGTGATCGAGCGTCTGCTGCGCGCCGGTGAGGGCAAGACCCTCCGCCGGCTGCAGGGCATCGCGGCCCAGGTCAACGCCGTCGAGGAGGACTTCGAGCGCCTCACCGACGCCGAGCTGCGGGCCGAGACGGACACCTTCCGGGCGCGACTCGCGGACGGCGAGACCCTCGACGACATCCTCCCCGAGGCCTTCGCCGTCGTCCGCGAGGCCAGCAAGCGCACCCTCGGCAAGCGGCACTTCGACGTGCAGCTGATGGGCGGGGCAGCGCTGCACCAGGGCAACGTCGCCGAGATGAAGACCGGTGAGGGCAAGACCCTGGTCGCGACCCTGCCGGCCTATCTCAACGCCCTCGAGGGCAAGGGCGTCCACATCGTCACGGTCAACGACTACCTCGCGTCCACGCAGGCCGAGCAGATGGGCCGCGTGCACCGCTTCCTCGGGCTGGAGACCGGGTGCATCCTCGCCTCGATGACGCCCGAGCAGCGGCGGGCCGAGTACGCCAAAGACATCACCTACGGCACCAACAACGAGTTCGGCTTCGACTACCTGCGCGACAACATGGCCTGGTCGACCGAGGAGCTCGTGCAGCGCCCCCACAACTTCGCGATCGTCGACGAGGTCGACTCGATCCTCATCGACGAGGCGCGCACCCCGCTCATCATCTCCGGGCCCGCCGACCAGGCGACCAAGTGGTACGTCGAGTTCGCCCGCCTGGTGAAGCGGCTCGAGCGCGGGACCGACGGCGCCGGCGACTACGAGGTCGACGAGAAGAAGCGCACCGTCGGCATCCTGGAGGCAGGCATCGCCAAGGTCGAGGACTTCCTCGGGATCGACAACCTCTACGAGTCGGTCAACACCCCGCTCATCGGCTACGTCAACAACGCCATCAAGGCCAAGGAGCTGTTCAAGCGCGACAAGGACTACGTCGTGATGAACGGCGAGGTCCTGATCGTCGACGAGCACACCGGCCGCATGCTGCCGGGCCGTCGCTACAACGAGGGCATGCACCAGGCGATCGAGGCCAAGGAAGGCGTCGAGATCCAGAACGAGAACCAGACGCTCGCCACGATCACGCTGCAGAACTACTTCCGGCTCTACAAGGTGCTGTCCGGCATGACCGGCACCGCCCAGACCGAGGCCGCCGAGCTGCACCAGATCTACAAGGTCGGCGTGGTGCCGATCCCGACCAACCGCCCGATGATCCGCAAGGACCAGCCGGACCTCGTCTACCGCACCGAGGCGGCCAAGTTCGAGGCCGTCGCCGACGACCTGCAGGAGCGGCACGCCAAGGGCCAGCCGGTCCTCGTCGGCACCACCTCCGTGGAGAAGTCGGAGTACCTCTCCGAGCTGCTGCGTCGTCGTGGGGTGCCGCACGAGGTCCTCAACGCCAAGCACCACGAGCGCGAGGCCGCGATCGTCGCGGAGGCCGGGCGCAAGGGCGCCGTCACCGTCGCCACCAACATGGCCGGTCGAGGCACCGACATCATCCTCGGCGGAAACCCCGAGTTCCGCGCCATGGCCGACCTCAAGGCCCGCGGGCTGGACCCCGACGAGACGCCGGAGGAGTACGAAGCGGCCTGGGACGAGGCGCTCGCGGCGGCGGAGCGGGCCACCGCGACCGCGCACGAGGAGGTCGTCGGCTACGGCGGGCTCTACGTCCTCGGCACCGAGCGGCACGAGTCCCGCCGCATCGACAACCAGCTCCGCGGCCGGTCCGGTCGCCAGGGCGATCCCGGCGAGAGCCGGTTCTACCTGTCGCTGCAGGACGACCTCATGCGGATGTTCAACGGCGCGATGGTCGAGACCTTCATGGCCCGGGCCAACATCGAGGAGTCGGTCCCGATCGAGTCCAAGATGGTGAGCCGCTCCATCCAGAGCGCGCAGACCCAGGTCGAGGGCCGCAACTTCGAGATCCGCAAGAACGTCCTCAAGTACGACGACGTCCTCAACCGCCAGCGCACCGTCATCTACGACGAGCGACGCAGCGTCCTCGAGGGCGAGAACCTCCAGGACCAGATCCGGCTGTTCATCAACGACGTCGTCGACGGCTACGTCACGGCCGAGACCGGTGAGGCCTTCCCGGAGCAGTGGGACCTCGACCGGCTGTGGACGGCGCTGCGCCAGGTCTGGCCGGTCGCGGTGACCTGGCAGGAGCTCGAGGCGGACGCTGGCGGCCGGTCGGCGTTGCGGAGCGAGGACCTCGCCCTGGAGCTCAAGTCGGACGCCCAGCACGCCTACGACCAGCGCGAGGCGGAGCTCGGCGAGCCCGTCATGCGCGAGGTCGAGCGCCGGGTCCTGCTCTCCGTGCTCGACCGCAAGTGGCGCGAGCACCTCTTCGAGATGGACTACCTCCAGGAGGGCATCGGCCTGCGTGCGATGGCCCAGCGCGACCCGCTGGTCGAGTACCAGCGCGAGGGGTTCATGCTCTTCGAGGCCATGATGGACGGGATCAAGGAGGAGTCGGTCGCCTACCTGTTCAACCTCGAGGTGGAGATCGGCGAGGAGGAGGCTCAGCGCCTCTCCGACGCGGCCGAGGCCAAGGCCGAGGCCAAGGCACAGTTCAAGGCCAAGGGCCTGGAGCCCGAGCGTCATCAGGAGCGGCTGCACTACAGCGCGCCCGGCGAGGACGGTGGCGTCGAGGAGCACGACGAGGGCGCACCCGACTCGTCCGCCGGCTCCCGCAAGGAGCGTCGCGCCGCCAAGCGCAGCCAGCGCAAGGGACGCTGACCAGCCTGTATGACGAACGCCCCCGCACCGGGTAGCCGGGTGCGGGGGCGTTCGTGCTGGTGGGGTCAGCCCACCACGAGCTCGTCGATGACCCAGCGGCCGTCGCGACCGACCATCCGGAAGGCCAGCGCACGGACCCGCTCGCCCACGACGACGACCGCCGTCACCTCGGCGAGGCCGTCGCGGTCGCCCGAGACGTGGACGCTGCGCACGACCGGGCGTCGGCCACGACGTGCGTGCCGGTTGCCGACGGCCTGCGACCCGCGCGCCAGCCGGGCGTAGACGTCGGTGGTGGTCCAGCGCACCAGCTGGCTGACCGGCCGATGCGCTCCGAGCACCTCCACGAGGGCCTGACTGACCTGCTGGGCCCAGACCCGGGCGGACGGCAGGTCCGCGCTGGCGGTCGGCTGGGGCCCGAAGAAGGCGTCCCGCTCGTGGAAGTCGAGCGCGAGCACCGGCTGGCGGTCGTGGTCGGGCTCGTCGTCGAGCGGCAGGGTGACGACGCCGCCGGCGGTGTCCAGCGGCTCCGGGGCGATCACCGGCGCGGGGCGCAGGTGCGGACGGGTCGCGATGACGGTCATGGGTTCCCCTGGAGCTGGTTCACGGTGGGTGCGGCCACCGGGGCGGTCAGGACCTGTCCCGGCAGGATCAGGTCACGGTCCGGGCCGATGGTGTCGCGGTTGCGGTCGTGCCAGGCGGCGCAGGCCCGCGCCACGGTCTCGGCGTCGGCGTCGGGCGGCAGGTGTCGAGCCGCGATCCTCCACAGCGTGTCCCCACGCACCACGACGTGGGTAGCCGCCGGTGCGGGGCGACCGGTCTGGGCCTGGCGGGCCGGTCGCAGCTCGGGGTCGACGGGGGAGGGCTGGGGAGGAGCAGGCGCTCGGAGCTCCGGTGACACGGGGCCGGCCGGGGCACCAGCGCGGTCGCCCTGCCTGGAGCCCGGGGACGAGGACGTCGTCCAGCCCGCGGTGGACCGAGCCCGGGAGCCGTCGGACGGGGTCGCGGGTGCCGCCGCGGTGGTCCCGGCCGTCGACGCGACGGTGGCCGCGGGCGACCGGGGCGCGGCCTGGGCCGGGAGGGCCGTGGCCCCGAGGCTGACGCCCAGGAGCAGGGCGGCGACCCGAGCGCGCCCGGTGGGGAGCATCAGGTGGGAGGGCGAGCCGGGCCCGGCGTCCGACCTCGCGGCCTCCTGGGAGAGGGACCAGACGTCGGTCGAGGTCCGTGCCAGCCAGGCGCCGGCCCCGAGCGCCAGCGCGAGCTCGACCGCCGAGACGAGGACGTCCGGCAGGCCCAACGAGCCGGTGCCGGCCTCGACCAGCTGCCGGCCGAGCAGGACGGCCACGACGACGCAGGCCGCGGCGCCCAGGGCCGTCCCGGCGATGACGAGTGCTGCGCGGGCACGACGCGGACGGGTGGCGTGCACGGGCAGGGGTCGACTGGACATGGCAGCGACTGTAGGAAGTTTGCGATCGTTTGCCTATGGGTGATGCTGAAAGAGTCGTTCCTGGAACTCAGGGTGAGGAGGCCTCGACGGTTCGTGTCTCTGTGTTGACGATGACAGTCACGCAGGGCCACTGGACGTACCCTGAGTGCAGGAGGCGTGACATGGATCGGTGGGACGGCTTCTTCGACGACCTCGAGGGTCGGGTCGAGGAGCAGCGGCGTGCGGACGAGCTGGCCGGGCTCGCCGACCGGGTTCGTCGGGATCGGGCGGGGATCACCCTTGCTGCCCGGCTCGCCGGAGTCGCCCGCTCCGGGGTGCGCGTGCACGTCCTGGGAGGGGAGCAGGTGTCAGGCCAGGTCGACGAGGTGATGGTCGACTGCGTGGTGCTGGAGGACGGCGGTCGACGAGCGGTGGTGCCGCTGGCGTCCGTGGTGCGCGTGGATCGGCTGGGGGACCGTCCGGGCCCGCTCTCGCTGGGGGACCGGCCGGGGCTCGGCCGAGCGGTGCGAGACCTGGCCCGGGACCGACGCCCGGTGCGAGCGCACGACGTCACCGGGGTGGTCAACGAGGGCGTCCTGGACCGGGTGGGTCAGGATCACCTGGACCTGCTCGTCGTGCCTGCCGACCTGACCGTGCGCGCGGCGGAGGGGCGCTCGCGGACGACCGTGCCCTTCAGCGCCCTCGCGGTGGTGCGTCAGCTCTGAGCGCCGGCGTCGGGGTCGACCGAGCCGAAGGGATGGGCCGCGACGAAAGCCTTGGTCTCGGAGTACATCCGCTCGATGTAGTCCTCGAGCTCGCTGGTCTCCACCCGCCACTGTCCTCGTCCGCCGACCTTGATGGCCGGGAGCTCGCCCGAGCGCACCAGCGCATAGGCCTGCGCGGAGGAGATGTCGAGGATCTCGGCGACCTCGGCGAGCTGGATGAAACGCTTGGCCATGGAGTGCTGCTCCTCATGAGGCGGTTGTCGGGCAGGTGGGCCACGTCGGTGCCCGGCGAGGACGAGTCTAGGGCGGGCGGGCCCTTCGTGCGTTCGCCGAGCGGCGAGGGTGTGGACAACTCGGCGGCCTGTGGATGACGGGCGACGCGTCCGCTGCGGATTGACGACGATGGAGCCACGGCTCGCCTCGACGTGCGGCCGTCCAGCAGCAGGAGGTCTCATGCGTCGTTCTCGTCCGACCGCCACCGGCACCACGTCGTCAGGCTCGTCGGCCTCATCAGGTTCGTCGGCCTCGCCGCGGCCCACCGCCCGGCGGCTGCGCCAACCGTCCTGGCGCGACGCCCGGCTCGTGGTGGGGGTGCTCCTCGTCCTGGCCTCGGTGGTGCTCGGCGCTCGCGTCGTCGCCGCGGCCAAGGACACGACCCACGCGCTCGTCGCCACCCGAGACCTGAGCCCGGGGGAGGCGGTGGCCCCGGCCGACCTGAGGGATGTCGAGGTCCGCCTCGGCGACCTCACCGGGGTGTACGTCGCTCCGGGGGCCGTCGGCTCGTCCGGGATGCACGTGGTGCAGGCGGTGCGCGCCGGAGAGCTGGTGCCGGCAGACGCGCTCGGCACCCGCGAGCAGGTGGGGCAGCGGCAGGTCGCGCTCCCTGCGCCCAGCGGGTCCGTGGGGGCGCTGGTCCGCGGAACGGCCGTCGAGGTGTGGGTCAGCAAGCGCAGCGCCGTCGGTGGCACGGACGTGTATGCCGCCCCGCGCAAGGTCGTCGGTGGCGCCACGATCGCGCGGGACCCCCAGGAGGGGGCGAGCCTGATGGGTGGTGGCTCGACGGTGACGCTGCAGGTGTGGGTCCCGGCCACCGTGGTCCCTGAGCTGCTGGCGGCCGTCGACGCGCGCGACCGGATCACCGCCGTGCCGCTGCCCGGCGCCGCGCTGCGGGTGGACTCGTGACGGCGCGGCGGCCCTCGGTCCTCACGGCGCTCCCGGATGTCTGGGACGGCGCGGTGGTCGGGCGTCTCGGGTCCCGTGTGACGGTGGGTCGACGGTGCGTCGACCTGCCCGACCTGCTCGCCGCGGCCCACGCCCGGCTGGGGGACGTGGCGCTGGTCTCGCCCCGCCTGCGGGGGCTGGACCTGAGTGCCGTCCGCGACCTGCGCCTGGGCTCGGTGGGTGTCCTCGGGGTCGTCGACCCGGACGACGAGGCTGGCGAGGCGATGCTGCGCCAGCTGGGCGTCCGGACGTTCGTCGCCCCCGACGCGCCGGCGGCCGACCTCTACGGCGCGGTGGTGGGAGCCCTCGCCGTCCCGTCCGTGCCCTCGGACGGGGACGGGGACGACCTGACGGAGGAGGACGAGATCACCCGTCGTGGACAGGTGGTCGCGGTGTGGGGGCCTGCGGGCGCTCCCGGCCGCACGACCGTGGCGGTCAACCTGGCCGCCGAGCTCGCCCTCGGCGGCCGCGAGGTCGTCCTCGTCGACGTCGACACGCAGGCCGCCTCGGTCGCCCAGCACCTCGCGATCCTCGACGAGGCGCCCGGCGTCGCCGCCGCCTGCCGGGCCGCCGAGCACGGCACCCTCGACGTCACCTCCTTCGGCCGGCTGGCGCCGGAGGTCCTGCCCCGCCTGCGGGTGCTCACGGGTCTGCCCAGCCCCGACCGGTGGCCCGAGCTGCGGTCGGGCGCGATCGAGCGGATGCTCGAGGTGGCGCGCCTGGACTGCGACGTCGTGGTGGTCGACTGCGCGTCGTGCCTCGAGGACGACGACGAGCTGAGCTATGACACCGTGGCGCCCCGTCGCAACATGGCGGCGCTGACGGCGCTGGACGTCGCCGACCAGGTGGTGGTCGTGGGTGCCGGCGACCCCGTCGGCCTGCAGCGGCTGGTCCGGGGTCTGCAGGACCTGGCCGGGCGTGACGTGGAGATCGGGGGGGTCGTGGTCAACCGCCTCCGGGCCAGCGCCGTGGGCGCGCGGCCGATGTCGCGCGTCCAGTCGCTCCTCGAGAGGTTCGGGGGTGTCGAGGCACCCGTCCTGGTGCCCTTGGACGTGGAGCGGGTGGACGCGGCACTCCTCGCCGGGACCGTCCTGCACGACGTCGCGGCGGATGCCCCCGTGCGTCACGCCATCGCGTCGGTGGCCACGGCCCTCGTCGGGTGAACGGCAGGGCCGACCGCCGGGCACCACCGAGCGAGCACGCTGAGTAATCGAAAATCACGGACGGTTCGCCTGCGGGACCAGTCGTGCGGAGATGTTGCAACGGCTCACAGGACCGACATGCGTCACCGTAGTGTGATGGTGAACCGTGGCGTGCACGACACCAGCTTTGCAGGGGGGGGTAGATGACGATCCAGCACGAGCGGATGGGTGAGGATCAGGCGGAGCAGGGGGACGACCGCCGCGAGCCCACCACCCGCACCAGGATCTCGTGGGCAGCCGAGCGGCCGTACGTCGTGCCGGCCGCCGTCGACGACACCAAGGTCGGGCGCGAGCTCGACCACGACTTCGACCCGGTGGCGCGCGCCCACACGCGACGCGCTCGCTGGGAACGACCCGTGATGCTCCAGGCGGTGTCCGGTGACGTGCTCATCGCCATCGGCATCACCTTCGTCCTGATGATCAACGACTGGCGGTCCTTCGGGGAGTCCGTCGCCGGGGCGCTCCTGACGGGCCTGCTCTGGGGCGCGCTGCTGCTCATCCGTCGCGGCTACGACCTGCGGCGCATGAGCGAGAGCACCGCCGCCGTCCAAGCGGTCCTCGGTGCGGCCTTCGGGGCCATCGCCGTGCTGGGCTTCATGTCCTACGCCGTCAAGGTCGAGCTGCCGCGACGCTACGTCCTCGTCGGGGTCCCGGCCATCGCGCTGCTCACCATCGTGCACCGGCTCGTGGTGAGGCACACGCTCAAGCGGCGCCGCACCTCGGGCGACGCCATGCTCCGCACCCTGGTGGCGGGGGACGGCCTGACGGCCGGAGCCTTCGCCCGCGAGCTCGCGAGCACCAAGGATCACGGCATGCACGTGGTCGGTATGGCGTTGTCCAGCCTCGACGTCGTCCCCATGACGCGGGGCGCGCAGGTGCCGGTCTGGGGCGTCCTGTCGGAGATCCCGCAGATGGTCGTGGACCACGACATCGACACGGTCGTCGTGACCGGTGGGGGGCTGTCCGGCACCTCGCTGCGACGCCTGTCGTGGGCCCTCGAGCGCACCGGCGCCGACCTCGTGGTCTCGCCCGGCATGGTCGACACCACCCCGTCGCTGGTCACGATGCAGCCCACGTCGGGCCTGCAGCTCCTGCACTGGGAGCGACCGTCCGACAAGCTGGGCCGAGGTCTGGTCAAGAACATCCAGGACCGCACCATCGCGTGCCTGGCCATCCTGGCGGTCTCGCCGATCCTCATCGCGACCGCGCTGGCCATCAAGCTCACGAGCAAGGGCCCCATCTTCTACACCCAGCAGCGGCTGGGGCAGGACGCCGAGCCGTTCACCATGATCAAGTTCCGCAGCATGGTGACCGACTCCGACGAACTGCGCGCCCAGCTGGTCAAGCAGCAGCAGGCGGCCTCGTCCGAGGGCAGCTCCGGTGGCAACAAGGTCTTGTTCAAGATGGCCGACGACCCCCGGGTCACCAAGGTCGGCAAGATCATCCGCCGCTACAGCATCGACGAGCTGCCACAGCTCATCAACGTCCTGCGCGGCGACATGGCCCTGATCGGTCCGCGTCCCCCGCTGGCCGAGGAGGCGGAGAAGTACCACGACAAGGACAACCGCCGGCTGCGGGTCAAGCCGGGTCTCACCGGCCTGTGGCAGGTCAGCGGTCGCTCCGACCTCGACTGGGACCAGTCGGTCAACCTGGACCTGCGCTACGTCGACAACTGGTCGGTCGGGATGGACATGCAGATCCTGTGGAAGACCGCACGCGCGGTCATCAAGGGCGACGGGGCCTACTGACTAGGGCCCGTCCGTGCACGGGACGGCGACCCCGCCAGAGGTCTGCGAGCATGGTGCCGTGACCACCCGACTGACCCCGCTGGACGCCTCCTTCCTCTATCTCGAGCGGCCCAACGCCGTGATGCACGTGGGTGCGGTCCTGGTCTTCGACGGGGACCAGGCGGCCCCCAGCCACGAGGCGCTCCTGGAGCGCGTCAGCGGTCGGATCGCCCAGTACCCTCGCTACCGCCAGCGGGTGCGGGCCGTCCCGGGCGGCGTCGCCAACCCGGTCTGGGTCACGGACGAGGCGTTCGACGTCACCTATCACGTGCGGCGGTCCGCCCTGCCGAGACCCGGCACCCGCGAGCAGCTCGACGAGTTCGTCGCGCGGGTCCTGGCCCGGCCCCTCGACCGGGCGCGCCCCCTGTGGGAGCTCTACCTCGTGGAGGGCCTGGAGGGTGGGGGCTTCGCGCTCGTCACCAAGACGCACCAGGCGCTCGTGGACGGGGTGGAGGCCGTCGACATCGCCGAGGTCGTCCTCGACGACGAGCCGGTCGAGCAGGAGCCCCCGGCAGCGCCGTGGGCTCCCAGCCGCGAGCCCAGCGACGTCGAGCTCGTGGTCGGTGCCCTCGTGGGCGCCGTGCGTCGTCCGAGCCGTCTGCTCGACGTGGCGCGGAGCGGTGCCGGCGAGCTGAAGGACGCGGGGGAGCGCGTCACCGCCGGGGTCGGCCAGGTGGTCTCGGCGCTGGCCAGCACCTCGCGCAGCACCAACCGCAGCCCGCTCAACGGGCACACCGGGTCGGCCCGCCGGTTCGTCACCGTCGACACCGACCTCGAGGACTACCGGGTCGTGCGCAGCGGTGCCGACCGCGGCGACGTCGGGCTCCAGCCGAGCGTCAACGACGTCATCCTGGCGGTGATCGCGGGCGCGCTCCGCGCCTGGCTGGAGTCGCGCGGCGAGCACGTCACCCGCAGCACGTCCGTGCGCGTCCTGGTCCCCGTCAGCGTCCACGACGGCACCGACGACGGCACCGACGACGGCAGCGGCGACCGGCTGACGGCCTGCTTCATCGACCTCCCCGTCGGCGAGCCGACGCCCCTGGTCCGCCTGCACCAGATCGCCTACGCCATGTGGCGCCAGGTCGACCGGGGTCGCGCGCTGGGTGCGGCCACCCTGGCGGGCCTGGCGGGGTTCGCGTCTCCCACCCTGCACTCCCTGGGGTCCAGGCTGGGGGCGGCGGCGTCGCGCAGCCTGTTCAACCTCGTGGTGACCAACGTGCCGGGACCCCAGACCCCACGCTTCCTCGGCGTCGCGACCATGACCGACACCTATCCCGTGATGCCGGTGGCCGAGGGGCAGGCGCTCGCGATCGGGGTCACGTCCTACGACGGTCAGGTCCACTACGGCATCAACGCCGATCGCGACCTCGTGCCGGACCTGGACGTGCTCGCGGCCGCGATCACCGAGAGCCTCGGCGAGCTGCTCGACCACGCCTGACCGCATCGACCGCCACCACCAGAGGAGCCCCATGTCCCTGCGCCGCGTCTACGTCGCCCTCGATCCGTCCGACCTGCACCAGCTCGCCGACGAGGGCCGGGTGGAGGTCGACGGGAGGCCTGCGCGGGCCGTGACGGCAGCCGTCCGCCGCGAGCTCGCCGAGGTCGACGAGGAGGAGCAGGAGTATGACGCCCTGCTGGAGTGCGCGGCCGCCGCCTCGGAGCGCGCCGGCTCGTCGCGACGCGTCGTGGCCGCGGCGGACCTGCCCGAGGCTGCGGTGCACGACGTCGCCGACGGCTACGCCGAGGTGACGCTCGACGGCCCGCTGCCGCGCGAGCGGCTGGTGTCCTTCCACGTCGACGAGACGACCGAGCACCAGGACGCCGACCTGCTGTGGCACGACGTCACGGAGCTCGAGCAGGTGATCTCCCTGGCCGAGGGCCGCTGAGCGACGCTCGCTCGGCTAGGCCGGCAGGTCGTGCAGGCGCGCGTCGACGGCGGCCAGCACGCGCCGCATCCGGACGACCTCGGCGCGGTGCCGTGCGGTGGCGAGCACGCGCTCGTCGTCCCCCGCCGGTGGGTGGGACTGCAGGTCGGACAGGTGCGTGGCGTGCGCCTGCAGACCTGAGGCGAGCCGGTCCATCGCCTCCAGCAGGCCACGCTCCTCGTCCGTCGTGGATGACCCGCCAGGCTCGCGCGCAACGGCCAGCGCGTCGGCGACCCGGCCGTGGTGGCGGCGCAGGGCGGCGGCCAGCGCCGAGCAGGACGCCGGGTCGCCGGCGGGCGCGGCATACGGGCTCATGACCCGACCAGCTCGGTCGAGCGGTCCTGCAGGGTCGCCAGGCGGGAGGCGAGCCGCACGAGCGTGTCCGACAGGGCCTCCTGCAGCTCCGGCGCCGGCTCGGGTGCCGACCAGGTCAGGTCCTCGACCGCGTCGTCCAGCACCTGCGCGAGGTGACGCCAGGCGTCCCCGGCGCCGGGGGAGGAGGTCGCGGTGGGGGCGGGCACGCGCACGACTCTAGCGGGCCCCGGGAGGCCTGACGGCGGTGTCCACAGGCCCCTGACGCGATCGCAAGGATGAGGGTCCAGGGCCGGACCGACCGGAGGATCGGTGGCCCGCCCGCCACCCTGGTCCACATCCTGCGGGTGCGGAGCCGGGCGAGGCGCAGGGGTCGCCTGCGCGGCACGGCGTCGGGAGGCTAGTCTCGGGGTGGTGCACACCGTCGTGCACGACGTCGAGATCGATGAGGTACCCACAGGCCATGTCTGCATCCTTCGACCAGACCCGCACGGAGCTGCTGACCGCAGCCGCGGAGGTGGCAGGTCGCTCCCGGGACGGCACAACCGCCCAGCTCCTGCCCCGCTACTACCGACACACCGTCGACGAGGACCTGCGGGCGCGCGCGCCCGAGGACCTGCTCGGCGCGGCGCTGTCGCACCGAGAGCTGGCGCGACGCCGAGCGCCGGGGCGAGCGAGCGTGAGGGTCTTCACCCCCACGGTCGCGGAGAACAAGTGGTCCTGCGGGCACACGGTCGTGCAGACCGTCACCGACGACATGCCCTTCCTCGTCGACTCGGTCACCGCCGCGATCATGGCCGGGGGGCGCACGATCCACCACGTGGTGCACCCGCAGCTCGTCGTGCGGCGCGACGCCGTGGGCGAGCTCGTCGAGGTGCTGGACGTCGACCCCGAGGACGCGCCAACGGGCGAGTTCGGCATCCACGTCGAGTCGTGGATGCACGTGGAGATCGACCGTGAGTCCGACGCGCCCGACCTGCGGGAGGTCCAGGAGCGGCTCGAGCAGGTGCTCGGGGACGTGCGCGAGTCGGTCGAGGACTGGTCCAAGATGCGTGACCGGGCTCGTCAGACCGCGGACGCCTTGCGCGAGGACCCGCCCGGTCCGGTGAGCGACGGCGAGGTCGACCAGGCGGTCCGGCTGCTCGACTGGCTCGCCGCGGACAACTTCACCTTCGTCGGGTGCCGCGACTACGCCCTGCAGGAGGACGGCGACGACTTGTCGCTGCACGCCGTGCCGGGCACCGGGCTCGGGATCCTGCGCTACGACGAGCGGCAGGCCTCGGTCCCGCACCTCGTCGGCGCCGTGCGTGACAAGGCCCGCGAGCCGCACCTGCTCATCCTGACCAAGGCCAACTCGCGCTCCACCGTGCACCGCTCCGGCTACCTCGACTACATCGGGGTCAAGACCTTCGACGCCGACGGCGTGGTGACGGGGGAGCGCCGCTTCCTGGGGCTGTTCACGTCGGGGGCCTACACCGAGTCGGTGATGCGGGTGCCCGTCGCGAGCGACAAGGTCCGCGAGGCGCTGCGCCTGTCCGGCTACGCCCCGGAGAGCCACGACGGCCGCGACCTCGTCAGCGTGCTGCAGACCTTCCCCCGGGACGAGATCTTCCAGTCCGAGCCGACCGAGCTCGCCGAGACCGCGAAGTCCATCATCCACGCCAAGGTGCGCCGCCAGCTGCGGGTGTTCCTGCGCAAGGACGTCTACGGCCGCTTCACCTCCTGCCTCGTCTACCTCCCGCGCGACCGCTACAACACGACGGCCCGCCTGCGGATCGAGGCGCTGCTGCGCGACACCTTCGGCAGCGACCAGATCGACTACACCACCCGCGTCAACGAGTCGACGCTGGCCCGCCTGCACTTCGTCGTGCGCGTGCCGCGAGGCGTCTCCCTGCCCGACGTCGACCGAGAAGCCTTGGAGCGCAAGATGATGGAGATCACCCGGGCCTGGGGCGACGACCTCGCCGAGGCCGTCACCCAGGAGCACGGCGAGGAGGACGCGGCCCGGATCCTGAAGTCCTATGGCCAGGCCTTCTCCGAGTCCTACAAGGAGGAGTTCTCCGCCCGCGTCGCCGTCGTCGACCTGGACCACCTGGACTCCGTGCCCGGCGACGGCCTGGGCCTCAACCTCTACCACTCCCTCGGGGCGCCGGGCGACGAGCGCCGGATGAAGGTTTACACCGAGCAGGAGCTCTCGCTGTCGCGACTGCTGCCGATCTTCACCCACCTCGGGGTCGAGGTCACCGACGAGCGGCCCTACACCGTGGACCGCGCCGGTCGTGCGCCCGCCTTCGTCTACGACTTCGGGCTCAAGGCCGACTCCGCCGGCGTGTGGGAGGACCACGGCGGTGACGTGCGTCAGCACATCCAGGAGGTCTTTGCCCAGGCCTGGTCCGGCGAGATCGAGTCGGACTCGCTCAACGCGCTGGTGCTGCGCGCCGGCCTCACGTCCCGCCAGGTCGTGATCCTGCGCTCGATCGCCAAGTACCTCCGCCAGGCCGGCACCACCTTCACGGCGGGCTACATCGAGTCCGTCCTCACCGGCAACCCCGAGATCAGCCGCATGCTCGTCGAGCTGTTCGAGACGCGCTTCGCCGTCGGCACCTACGCCGACGACGAGCGAGGGATCCAGGAGCGGCACGGCGCCGAGCAGGCCGTGGCCGACCGCATCACCGACGCGCTCGAGGAGGTCGCGTCGCTGGACGCCGACCGGATCCTGCGGTCCTTCCTCGGCACGATCCAGGGCGTGCTGCGCACGAACTTCTACCAGCACCAGGACGACGGCACGCCCAAGACCTACCTGTCGATGAAGCTCGACCCCCACGCCGTCCCCGGCCTCCCGGCCCCGAAGCCGAAGTTCGAGGTCTGGGTCTACAGCCCCCGCGTGGAGGGCGTCCACCTGAGGTTCGGCAACGTCGCGCGCGGTGGCCTGCGCTGGAGCGACCGGCGCGAGGACTTCCGCACCGAGGTCCTCGGGCTGGTCAAGGCGCAGATGGTCAAGAACGCCGTCATCGTCCCCACCGGGTCCAAGGGCGGCTTCTTCGCCAAGCAGCTGCCCGACCCGGCGGCCGATCGTGACGCCTGGCTGGCCGAGGGGATCGCGGCATACAAGCTGTTCATCTCCGGGCTGCTGGACCTCACCGACAACCGGGTGGGTCAGGAGATCGTGCCGCCGCGCGACGTCGTCCGGCACGACCCCGACGACCCCTACCTCGTGGTCGCGGCGGACAAGGGCACGGCGAGCTTCAGCGACACCGCCAACGGCGTGGCCCAGTCCTACGGCTTCTGGCTGGACGACGCGTTCGCCTCGGGCGGCTCGGCGGGCTACGACCACAAGGGCATGGGCATCACCGCCCGCGGTGCCTGGGAGTCGGTCAAGCGCCACTTCCGCGAGCTCGGCCTGGACACCCAGACCGAGGACTTCACGGTCGTCGGCGTCGGCGACATGAGCGGCGACGTCTTCGGCAACGGCATGCTCCTGTCGGAGCACATCCGCCTGGTCGCGGCCTTCGACCACCGGCACATCTTCGTGGACCCCTCGCCGGTGGCCGACAGCTCGTATGCCGAGCGCCGGCGCCTGTTCGACCTGCCGCGATCCTCGTGGGCGGACTACGACGCCTCGCTGATCAGCGAGGGCGGCGGCATCTTCCCCCGGTCCGCCAAGTCCGTGCCGGTCTCGCCGCAGCTGGCCGAGGCGCTCGGGATCGCCGACGCGCCCGCGTCGATGACCCCGGCCGAGCTGATGCGGGCGATCCTGCAGGCGCCGGTCGACCTCGTGTGGAACGGCGGCATCGGCACCTACATCAAGGCGTCGACCGAGGTGCACGCCCAGGTCGGTGACCGCGCCAACGACGCGATCCGCGTCGACGGCCGCGACCTGCGCTGCCGGGTCGTCGGCGAGGGCGGCAACCTCGGCGCGACCCAGCTCGGCCGCATCGAGGCCGCCAAGGCCGGCATCCACGTCAACACCGACGCGGTCGACAACTCGGCGGGCGTGGACACCTCGGACCACGAGGTCAACATCAAGATCCTGCTCACCGGCCTGATGAAGGACGGCGACCTCACCCTCAAGCAGCGCAACGAGCTGCTGGCGTCCATGACCGACGAGGTCGCCTACCAGGTGCTCCGCGACAACTACGAGCAGAACGTCCTGCTCGGCAACGCGCGCTACCAGGAGCACGCGATGCTCCCCACGCACCGGCGGCTCATCGCCTGGCTGGAGGAGCGCGGCGAGCTCGACCGCACGCTGGAGTTCCTGCCCGGGGACGCCGAGCTGGACGAGCGCGGCGAGGCCGGCCACGGCCTGACCTCGCCCGAGGCCTCCGTCCTGATGGCCTACGCCAAGCTGGCGCTCAAGGCGGACCTGCAGTCGAGCGGCCTGGCCGACGAGCCGTTCTTCACCCGGACGCTCGCCGAGTACTTCCCGGAGCCGGTGCGGGGACGCTATGCCGAGGAGCTGCAGCAGCACCCGCTGCGACGCGAGATCATCGTCAACTCGGTGGTGAACTCCCTGGTCAACCGCGGCGGCATCACCTTCGCGTTCCGCGCGGTGGAGGAGACGGCGGCCAGCCCCGAGCAGATCACCAAGGCCTTCGTCGTGGCCCGCGAGGTGTTCGGCCTGCGGGACTTCGTCGAGCAGGTCGAGGCGCTGGACACCAAGGTCCCCACCGACACGCAGACGTGGATGTATCTCGAGTTCCGTCGCCTGCTGGACCGCGCCACCCGGTGGTTCCTGCAGAACCGCCCGGCCAACCTCGACGTCGAGGCCGAGATCGAGCGGTTCGCCGACACGGTGCGGCGCGTGCAGCCCCAGGTGGCGGGCCTGCTCCAGGGCAGCGAGCACGAGCGGCTGCGCGAGCAGGCCGACCGGCTCGTCGACCAGGGCGTGCCGGAGGAGCTCGCGGTGCGGGCCGCCGGGCTGCTCGACCTCTACTCCGTCCTCGACATCGTCGAGATCGCCCGTGAGACCGAGCGCCCCGGCGACGCCGTGGCCCGGCTCTACTTCCTGCTCTCGGAGCACTTCGGCGTCGACAGCCTGCTGACGCGGGTCTCGGCCCTCCCTCGCGAGGACCGGTGGGACGCCCTGGCCCGCGGCTCGATGCGGGACGACCTGTATGCCGCCCTCGGCGCCCTCACGATGGCGGTGCTGGGATCGGCCGGGGACCTGCAGGACCCCGGCGAGCAGATCGAGCGGTGGGAGCAGCTCCACGCCGACCAGCTGGGTCGCGCGCAGACGTCGCTCACCGGCATCGCGCGGATCGAGCGTCCCGGGATCGCGCCGCTCTCGGTGGCGCTGCGCACGCTGCGCAGCGTGATCCGCAGCGGAGCGGCGGACTGACGGCGACCCCGCTCGCGGCGGGCCCCGGCATACGGCTCGCAAGGGTCGTGCGCCGGGGCTCGCCTCCGGTCACCTAGGGTGAGGACGTGGCGACCCTCACCGACATCCTGCGTGCCGAGACCGACCTGGACGACGTCGACCTCAACTGGCTCCGCCTGCTGGTGGGCGACTGGCAGATCATCTCGGACCTAACCTTCGCCGACCTGGTGCTGTGGGTGCCGACGCGGTCGGGGGAGTGGCTGGTCGTGGCGCACGCGCGCCCGACGACCGGGCGCATGGTGTTTGCCGAGGACATCGTGGGGACGCGCACCCCGCGCAGCCGCCGACCGCTCCTCAACGAGTCGTTCGCATCCAGGCGGACCGTTCGCGACCAGGACCCGGGCTGGATCGACGACGACGGGATCCGGCAGGACGCCGTCCCGGTCGTGCACAACGGCCGGGCGGTCGCGGTGATGAGCCGCTGCACCAATCCCGCCTACCTGCGGGTGCCGAGCCGGCTCGAGCTGACCTACATGTCCACCGGCGACGCCATGTGCCGGATGATCGCGTCGGGCGCGTTCCCCAGCAGCGAGGTCCCGACGGGGCAGCGGCGCGGGGCTCCCCGCGTGGGCGACGGCATCGTGCGTCTCGACGTCGACGGCGTCATCACCTATGCCAGCCCCAACGCCATCTCGGGCCTGCACCGCATCGGGCACGTCGGGGCCGTGATCGGGGTGACGCTCGCCGAGATCACGACGGGCGTGCTCCGGGACCACGCACCGGTCGACGAGACCCTCGCCCTGGTCGTGACGGGGCGCGCGCCGTGGAGCACCGAGGTCGAGACCCGCGCCGGCCACGTGACGATGCGCGCGATCCCCCTGGTCGAGCGCGAGCAGCGGGTCGGCGCGGTCATCATCATGCGCGACGTCAGCGAGCTGCGGCGCCGCGAGCGGGAGCTCATGACCAAGGACGCGACGATCCGCGAGATCCACCACCGGGTCAAGAACAACCTGCAGACCGTCGCGGCGGTGCTGCGCCTCCAGGCCCGTCGGATGCCGTCAGAGGACGCTCGCGTGGCCCTGCAGGAGGCGGTGCGGCGGGTGGGCACGATCGCGCTGGTGCACCAGACCCTCAGCCAGGCGCTGGACGAGACCGTGGACTTCGACGACATCGTCCGGCGGTCCAGCAGCTCGGTCGTCGAGGTGGCACGCACGGAGGAGCCCGTGCGCACGCAGCTCGTCGGGTCGTTCGGGCGGCTGCGGGCCGAGGATGCCACGTCGTTGTCGATGGTGATGGCCGAGCTCGTGTCCAACGCCGTCGAGCACGGCCTGGCCTCGACCGGTGGCGAGCTCGTCATCGAGGCGCGCCGCGACGCCGACCCGAACGACCCGTCGGACGACGCGGGGGAGCTGCTGACGGTGACCGTCTCCGACGACGGGGTCGGGCTGCCGGAGGGCTTCACGCCGCAGGGCGACAGCCTGGGCACCCAGATCGTGTCGAGCCTGGTCCAGGACCTGCGGGGTCACATCCGCTGGGAGCGCCGCGAACCCCGCGGGACGACCGTGACGTTCACCGCCAAGCTGCGTCCCGAGGGCAAGCCGACCGACGACCTGGTCTGACCGCCGTCGCGTGGGGTCGGGGCGTGCGAGGTCCGCGCTGCGAGCGCTGAGCAGGCACGGTGCGGGGGTCGGGGGCGTGCGGGGTCCGCGCTGCGAGCGTCGGCTCGGCACGGCGCAGCTTCATGGGCCTGCTAGGCGCACGAACGACGGCGTCGCCACCCGGGGGTGGCGACGCCGTCGTTGGTGTGATGTGCCTGCGGGAGTCAGCTCGCGCGGCGGGCCCGGGCGTTGCGGCGCTTGAGAGCGCGTCGCTCGTCCTCGGACATGCCGCCCCAGACGCCGGCATCCTGACCGGACTCGATGGCCCACTTGAGGCAGGTGTCCATGACCGGGCAGCGTCGGCACACGGCCTTCGCCTCCTCGATCTGCATGATTGCCGGGCCCGTGTTGCCGATCGGGAAGAAGAGCTCAGGGTCCTCCTCAAGGCAGGCCGCGCGGTCGCGCCAGTCCATCTTGATCATGCTCCTTGCATTGACGATGCGGCCTGGGTGCGTGAGGGCATCCAGGGTTCCGTACCCTTGTGGGGTGTGGGAGATGTTGGGTCCAACGATGGACATGCCCAGCGTGTTCCGACCCGCTCTCGTCCACCATCACATCTGCCGCATCTGTGGCACAAGGGGTGGGCGTCAGAAGCTGTCGCCTACGCTTGTGGGTACCGTTTGATCGAGCAAAGCTCGTCGCACGCCGACTAGCAACCTTAGTAAGAACATGCCTCGTTGACTAGAGGCTGGGACGAATTCAGGGCCGATCGTGCGATCGGACCTGACCTTTGGTCACGATTGAAGAGGATTGGTCACGTTGAGTAGCAGCAAACCAGCGCGAGGCGCGGCCACGAGCGCCGGGGCCGCACTCTGGTCGGCCCTCGTCCTGGCGATCCAGGCGGTCGTGGCCGTGGTGGCCGCGGGCTACTGGGCAGTGCAGATCGGGTCCGGTGGCACCGACGAGGTGGCGCGGAGCGTGGTCGAGCTCGTGCTGTTCCTCCTGGCCGCGGCGGGCTTCGTGGCGCTGGCGCGGGGACTGTGGCGCGGGAGCAGGTGGCCGCGCACCCCGACGGTGCTGTGGCACGTGCTGCTCGTGCCGGTGGGGATCAGCCTGTGGCAGAGCGGCGAGGTCGTGCTGGCCGCGCTGGTGCTGCTGGGCGTCACCGTGGCGATCGCCGGGATCGTGCTCTCCCGTCCCCACGGCTCGGGCGTCGACGCCTGAGGCGGCGACCCCGACCTCGACCCCCGCGCCGACCCGGACCCCGAGCCGGCGTCGGCCCCCTGCCTGCGTCTCCGAGGCGAGCACCAGCCGTATGACGGTCCGCCGGCGTCAGGCGCCGGCGACGGCCCAGCCCAGGGTGGCGGCCAGCACCCCACCGAGCACGTTGCCGCCGAGGTAGGTGCCGAGCAACGTCCACTCCCGGCGGTGCACGAGCTCGGCGCACCCGACGGCCAGCGGCGACCAGCTGCCGAGGCTGCCGGCGAAGCCCATCCCGACGAGGGCATAGAGCGGCTGCGCGAGGCCGCCGGCGACGAACCAGTGCAGCATCATGCCGATGAGCAGCGACGCCGTGACGTTGACCGCGGTCGTCGCGACGGCGCCGCGGGGGAGGTCCTCTCGGGATGGGGCGCGCAGCGCGACGGCATACCGGACCATGGAGCCGAGCCCGGCCCCGACGGCGAGGCACAGGGTGTCGACGAGCCTCATCGGCGCCACCTCGGACGGGCGGCGCGGACGGGCGAGGTGTGCTCGCGCGGGTCGCGGGACTGGACGGGGTGGGTGCCGGTGGAGGCCTGCCGGCGCACGGCCGAGCGTGGCCCCCCGGAACCGCCCGGACGGTCGGAGCGGTCGGGGCGCTCGATCAGCCTCATCGCGAGGTGCAGGCCTGCGACGGCGGCGGCGACGCCGACCAGGACGGTGGCGAGGAGGTAGACGACGGCGGTCGCGAGTCGCTGCGGGGCGAGCAGGATGACCTGGCCGGTGAACAGGCCGAAGGTCGTGAAGGACGCGAGCGCCCCGGTGAGAAAGGCGAGTGACCACAGGGGTCCGCGGCGCAGCAGGTAGGGCGTGAGGAAGCCGGCCAGCCCGCAGCCGATCGCCTGGGTGAGCAGGAGCGAGGTGGGGAAGTGGCCCGCGTCGTAGGGGACGAGCTCGCTGATGCCTGCTCGCAGGAGCGCTCCGCCGATCCCGCCCGCGGCGACCACGGCGAAGCGCGTCGTCGGGCTCAGGCGGGTGGTCACCCGTCGATTGTGCCCTGTCCCTGCAGGCGGTGGGTCAGCGCGACCTGCACGACGAGGGTGCGGCCACGATCGACCAGGACGCCGCGACCAGGTGGGGGTCCGTGCAGGCGGGGGAGGGCGACGCCGAGGAGGTCGCCGTCGGAGGCGTGGCGTGGCTGCAGGACGATGCCGGTGGCGGCGCGGCGGAGCTCCGTGGCGAGGCCGCGGTAGGTCGCAGCGAGGTGCTGGGTGGTGCCCGCGGCGACGACGGCGGCCCCACCGGGGTGGCTGACGGCGTGCCGCGCGAGCTCGACCAGGACCTGCTCGACGGGGCTGTCCAGCAGGCGCTCGACATCGTCGACGAGGACCAGCGTCGCGGGCTGCTGGGCGAGGTGCCGGCGCAGCGCTTCGTCGTCGCTCGGGCCCAGGACGCTGGCTGCGGAGCCCGAGACGGCCCACGCGGCCACCGGAGAGGGGCCGACAGCGATGACGAGCACCTGCTCGGTCGGCCGCCCGGATGCCTGCGCCAGGGTGATCAGGGTGGTGCTGCGTCCGCTGCCCGGTGGGCCGCACACGGTGACGACCGGCCGGAGGGCCAGGTCCAGCGCGACGGGGGTGGCGGTGTCCCCGCCGAGCCCGAAGGCGCGCGGATCTGCTTGCCGCAGAGCGTCGTCGGTGACCATGGCCGGCAGCGGTCGCAGGGCCAGCGGTGGTCGCCGACGGGCCGGCACCAGGTCACGGGCGAGCTGCCGCACGTCGTTCGGCTCGGTGAGGACGACCTGGACCTCGGCGTGGTCCGTGGCCCGGATGCCGCGCCCGGGAGGCTGGTGGTCCGGGCGGGCCGAGGCCGGGACGCCGCACAGGGCCAGGTCCGTCGCGTCGGCGAGCCGCAGCAGCAGACGCTCTCCCAGGTGGGTCGCGATCGACGAGGTCAGCAACGAGCGATCACCGGCGAGCACCACGACGAGGCCGTGCCCGGGCCCGTCGCGCAGGAGGCCGGTCAGGGCGTCCTGCAGGGCGGCACCGGTGAGAGGGTCCGCGCCGGCGAGGACGGCGTCCCACCGATCGACGAGGACCAGGACGGTCGGGTGCGCGTCGTCGGAGGCAACCTCGGAGGGCACGGTGGGGTGCAGCCCGGCGGCGAGCAGCTGCAGGAGACGCAGGACGCGACCCGGGTCGGCACGCGTCACGCGAGTGCCGCAGTGGGGCAGGGTCTCGAGGTCGCCGAGCCCGCCGTCTCCGTCGACGACGTGCAGGTGCAGCTGGTCTGCGGTGTGTCGCGAGACCGCCTCGACCGCGACGCTCCGCAGCAGGCTCGTGCGGCCGGTCCGGTGGGTCCCGACCACGGCGAGGTGACGACCGGCCTGCAGGTCGTAGTGCCAGACCGCTTGCTGCTGCTCGTGCGGGAGGTCCACCAGGCCCAGGGGCAGGGCGCCGTGGCCGTCGCTCGGGCCGGGGTCGGGCGGGAGGTCGGCGGGGTGGACGAGATCAGGCAACGGCGCGAGCCAGGGACTGGCCGGTCGGGACCGTCCCACGGCCGCCTCGCAGGTGGCGCGAACGAGGGCTGCGAGCTGGGTGTCTGGTCCGTTCCGGGCGGAGGACACGCGTCGCCCGTCCTCGAGCTCCACCGTTACGTCGCCGGTCGTGACGAGGGCCGGTGCTCCGGCCCACGCGGTCTGGAAGGCTCGAAGGCTTCCGTCGCCGGTCCGCCAGAGCGCGCGACCGGCCAGCCGGTCGCTGATCCGGGCCGCGTCGGGTGCCTCGATGACGTCCTCGGAGTCGGCGCGGTCACGCATGCGCAGGGCGATGCGAGCGTTGACGTTGGCACGGATGTCGGGCGTGACGACACCTGCCGGTCGCTGCGTCGCGAGCACGAGGTGGACGCCCAGGGAGCGACCGATCGTGGCGACGGTGAGCAGCCCCGGCACGAAGTCCGGGAGCTCCTGCGCCAGGACCCGGAACTCGTCGACGACGATCACCAGCCGGGGCACGAGCGGGTCGCCGGGCCGGCGGACCCGCTGGTAGGCCTCCAGGTCGACCGCGCCGGCAGCACGCAGGGCACGCTCGCGGCGGGTCAGCTCGGCGCGCAGCGAGGTGAGGGCTCGACGGGCGAGGTGGGGGTCGAGGTCCGTGACGAGTCCTGTGGTGTGCGGCAGGGCGGCGCACTCGGCGAAGGCCGCCCCACCCTTGTAGTCGAGCAGCACGAGGGTGAGCTCGTCCGGCGGCAGCGCGAGAGCCAGCCCCGCGACGAGGGTCTGCAGCAGCTCGGACTTGCCGGCCCCGGTGGTGCCGCCGACGAGCACGTGCGGGCCGTCGGCGGCGAGGTCGAGGGTGATCGGGCCGCCTGCCGAGCGGCCGAGCGCTGCGAGGGGGTGCCGGGTGGGCCGGGTCCAGGCCGCGGCCACGTCGGTCGGGCTGTCCAGCCCGACGGGGCTGACGTCGGCCAGGGTCACCAGGTCGGGGGTGATGGCCGCCGCGCCCGAGGTGGACGCCCGCAAGGGCGCGAGCGCTCGCGCCAGCTCCCACGACACGTTGGGTCCGACCGCGTCGGGGACGGCGCCCGAGACCAGACCTCCGCCCGGCATACCGACTGAGGCCCGGCCATCGGGATCGAGTCGCAACCAGGCCCCGGCCGACGCCGGGAGCCGGTCCGGTTGCTCCGCGACGGTCAGGACCAGCACCGACTCACCTCCCACCCCGGACAGGAGCCGAGGGAGCAGCTCGTCCAGCCCGGCCGAGTCGAGCCCGGCGACCACCACCAGGTGCCGGGGTGATCCAGCCGCGTGCGGGCTGCCGAGGACGTCGTTCCCGAGCAGCTCCTCGATCAGGTCGGAGGCCGCCTGGGTGCCGACGACGGGCACGGGCGTCGTCGGCCGCTGCGAACGGTGCGGCAGCCAGCGGCTCCACTCCCACGACCGGGCCTGGCGGGGCGAGCCGGCCACCACGTCGATGGTCAGCGAATCTGGAGGGCACTCGACGGTGAGGGCGCCCACGACGGCCCGCGCGACGCCGATCGCGCCGGGTCCGCTCAGGCCGATGATGCGGGCCTCCGCCAGGTCCACGTCGACCGGGACGTCGTCCAGGGAGGGCCGGGTCAGGGCGCCGTCCGGCTCGCGGACGGCCGCGCGGGCCGGCAGCCGGGCGCGGCCGAGCCGGACGACCAGCGGCACCGTCGCCCCGGCGGGTCGGGACCACAGCCCGGGCGCCTCGAGCCGGGCGGTCATCAGGACCGCCGCCGGATCCCGCGACGCCTGCTCGCGTCTCACGCGTTCGTCAGCCAGGACCTCGGCCAGACGCCGGTCGAGGTCCGCACCGGCGGCCCGGTGGTCCTCGCGCTCGGCTCGAGCCCGACGACCCCGGGCCGAACGGTCCGTGAGATAGGTGCCGAGCACCATCACCGGGCCCAGCAGGCCGAAGAGCAGGAGGTAGGGCGAGTGCATCACCCAGGCGAGCACCCCCGAGGCGATCAACGGGAGCAGCAGGGTCAACCACGGAAAGCTCCGGCCCTCTGCCCCGGCGGGGGGCCTGGGACGTTCCAGGACGACGTCCTCGGGACGCGGCACGACCGTCGGGAGCGGGTGGACGACGAGGTGGCCCTCCCCGTCAGGCTCGGCACGCTGACGGCGGGCGCTGCGACGGACCGACACGACGGAGCTCCCGAGGCGCACCCGGGTGCCCACCGTCAGGGCCACCGACCCCTCGACCGCCTCCCCGTCGACGTGAGACCCGTTGGTCGAGCCGCAGTCCGTCAGGAGCACGCCGTCGTCGTCCACCGAGACGACGGCGTGACGGCGGGACAGCTCCGGGTCGTCGAGGGTGATGTCGGACGTCGGGTCGCGGCCGACGACGTGCGGTCCTGCGGGCAGCGGCACCACGCGCCCGGCATCCGGCCCGCCCACGGTGACGAGGTGCAACGCCGACGGCGGTCTCGCGGGGGCGGACGCGTCCCCGACGTCGGGCCGGTCGCTCACCCGGGCTCCCCGCACCAGGGGCGGCCGACCCACCACGGCGCCGTCCGGGATCACGGCGGGGCCGAGGCGCCATACGGTCCCTGGGTCGCCTCCGACGGCCGTCGCCAGGAGCGGCCGCACCGTCGACCAGGGCGTGCCTGGCGGGGCCGTGACGGCCACGACCGACTCCACCCCGGCCGACTGCACCCTCAGCTCCACTCGCACTGCGTCCTCCTCCCGCGTCGGGCCCACTGTGCAGGCCGCCACCGACAGGCTTTGGGCGTCATCCACAGGACCGGAGGAACGGTGACGCGCACTCCGTGACATCCACAGCCATTCAGGTGGACGGAGCCTGTGACGCCCGGAATCTCCCTAGATTCGAGGGACCCGGAGCAAGGAGCCATGGTGCAGACGAGCACGACCCTCGAGGCAGAGGTCAGGGACGCGATCAGGCGCGACGGCGTCGACCCCGTGGCCGATCGCGCCCGCGTGACCGCTCTCGTCGCCCGGGCCATCGACGACTACGAGGAGCGGGCGATCGCCGCCGGGCTGCCGCCGCTCGAGGACGTCGACCTCACCGCCAAGCGCATCGTGGACGAGGTGGCCGGGTTCGGTCCGCTGCAGCCGTACTTCGACGACCCTCTGGTGGAGGAGATCTGGATCAACGAGCCGGGCAAGGTGTTCGTCGCCCGGGACGGGGTGAGCGAGCTGACCCCGACGATCCTCACCGCCGACGGCGTCCGCGACCTCGTGGAGCGCATGCTCAAGTCCTCCGGGCGACGTGTGGACCTCTCGTCCCCGTTCGTCGACGCGTCCCTGCCGGACGGCTCGCGCCTGCACGTCGTGATCCCCGACGTGTCCCGCGAGCACTGGCAGGTCAACGTCCGCCGGTTCGTGGCCAAGGCGACCCACCTGGACGACCTCGTGCGGCTGGGCACCCTGACCCGGCACGCGGCCGACTTCCTGGCCGCCGCGGTCGCCTCCGGGCTCAACGTCCTGGTCAGTGGCGGCACCCAGGCCGGCAAGACCACCATGCTCAACTGCCTGGCCTCGGCGATCCCGCCGCGGGAGCGGGTGGTCAGCTGCGAGGAGGTGTTCGAGCTCCAGCTGCCGCTCCGCGACGTGGCGGCCATGCAGTGCCGCCAGTCCTCGCTGGAGGGCACCGGCGAGATCCCGCTGCGGCGTCTCGTCAAGGAGGCCCTGCGCATGCGGCCCTCGCGGATCGTCGTGGGGGAGGTCCGCCAGGCCGAGAGCCTCGACCTGCTGATCGCCCTCAACAGCGGCCTGCCCGGCATGGCGACCATCCACGCCAACTCCGCCCGCGAGGCCATCACCAAGATGTGCACCCTGCCGCTGCTGGCCGGGGAGAACGTCGGCTCCCGCTTCGTCGTCCCCACCGTCGCCGGCAGCATCGACGTCGTCGTGCAGGTCGCCCTGGAGCGTGACGGGACGCGGCGGGTGCGCGAGATCGTCGCCGTGCCCGGCCGGGTCGAGGACGACGTCATCGAGGTCGCCGACCTGTTCACCCGGCGCGGTGACGAGCTCGTGCGCAGCGACGGGTTCCCGCCCCACCTGGACCGGTTCGAGCGGGAGGGGCACGACGTCACCGCCATCCTCGGAGCACCGCGATCATGAGCGGCCTCGCGGTGGGGCTCCTCCTCGGCCTCGGGCTGTTCTGCATCTGGTGGTCCTGCTGGGTGCCGTCCGAGGACCGGGTCGAGCAGGTGCGTGGGCCTCGGCTGGCCCGCCTGGGCGACGAGCTGGTGCAGGCCGACCTGCGCTCGGTGACACCTGCCCAGGTCGTGACGGGCTGCGCCCTCCTCGGCCTCATCACCTTCGTGGCGTCCTGGGCGACCACGGGCGTGGTCCCCGTCGCCGTGTGCTTCGCGGTGATCGCCGGCTACGCCCCGCTGGCGGTGGTCCGCGGGCGGGCACGCCGGCACCGCATGCTCCTGCGCGACCTGTGGCCGGACGCCGTCGACAACATCGCTTCGGGCGTGCGCGCGGGGCTGGCGCTGCCCGAGGCCCTGGCTCAGCTGGCGGTCCGCGGCCCGGAGCCGCTGCGGCCGGCGTTCGCGGCGTTCGCCGACGACTACCGCGTGACCGGACGGTTCGGCGACTGCCTGGACCGCCTCAAGGCACAGCTCGCGGATCCGGTCGGTGACCGGCTGGTCGAGTCGATGCGGCTCGCCCGTGAGGTCGGCGGCAGCGACCTGGGGCGCCTGCTGCGGACTCTCTCTTCGTTCCTGCGCGAGGACGCCCGCACCCGCGCCGAGATGGAGACCCGCCAGAGCTGGACCGTCAACGCGGCCCGGCTCGCCGTGGCCGCACCCTGGGTCGTCCTGGCCACGATGGCCACCCGCCCTGCGTCGCTGCAGCCCTTCGGCACCCCGCTCGGGGCCGTCGTCCTGGCCTCCGGCGCCGTCATCACGGTGATCGCCTACCAGCTGATGATGCGCATCGGGCGCCTCCCCGAGGAGCGGAGGGTGCTGCGATGAGCTGGTTGGCCGACTGGTCGTGGGCCGGCGCCGCCCTCGGGCTCACCTGGGCCACGGGTGTCCTGCTCGTATGGCGCCGCCTCCCCGCACGGCGCCGACCCACGATCGACGACCGGGTGGTGCCATACCTGCAGGACGTGGCGCTCCCACCCCCTGCGGTGGGCCGAGAGCTCGACGACCGTGGGTTGCTGGCACTCCTGCAGCCCTGGCTCGTGCGCGCCGGGGCCCGGCTGGACCTCGCGCTCGGCGGGCAGGAGTCGGTGCGGCGACGGCTGCAGCGCTCCGGCCAGGTGCCCGACGTCGAGGGCTTTCGCGCCCAGCAGGTGCTGTGGGGCGCCGGGGGAGCCGTCCTGGGCGCGGTCGGGGCCACCGTCGCCGTCTCTCGCGACCGGGGCGCGTTGGTGCCGGCCGTGGTGCTCGTCGTCGTGGCGACCGCGGCCGGGGTCGTCCTGCGCGACCACCTGCTCAGCCGCGCCGTCCGCAGCCGTGAGGAACGCATCCTGCAGGAGTTCCCTACGGTCGCAGAGCTGCTCGCCCTGTCCGTGAGCGCGGGGGAGGGTGCCTCCGGCGCCCTGGACCGCGTCTGCCGGCTCTCCGGCGGGGACCTCGCCGAGGAGCTGCGCCACTGCCTCGCCGACGCCCGCGCGGGGTCGTCGCTGCCCGCCGCCCTGCAGTCCCTGGCCGACCGCACCGGGCTCCCGGGCCTCGCCCGCTTCGTCGACGGCATCGTCATCGCCGTCGAGCGCGGCACCCCGCTCGCCGATGTCATGCGCTCGCAGGCGCAGGACGTGCGCGAGCAGGGCCGTCGCGCCGTCATGGAGGAGGGCGGCCGGCGCGAGATCGCCATGATGACGCCCGTCGTCTTCCTCATCCTGCCGGTGACCGTGCTCTTCGCGGTCTTCCCCGGTCTCCAGCTCCTGACCCTCACCGTCTGACCCATCCATACCCTCACGGAGGACGACATGCACCACCTCACCGACGCCGGGCTCGCCCTGCTGACCCGGACCACCGCCACCCTGCACGTCCTCGGTGCGCGGCTGCACGACGACCGTGACCGCGAGCGGGGCGACGTGCCCGGCTGGGTCATGATCACGCTGATGACGGCGGGTCTGGTCGCGGCCCTCGCGCTCGTGGCCAAGCCCGCCCTGACGGGGTTGTTCGAGAAGGCCATGGCCACCATCGGCGGCTGACCGGTGACCCCTGCCCTCCTGCGGGTCGCCGAGCGCGACCACCCCGAGCGCGACCACCCCGTGCGCGACGACCCCGAGCGCGGCTCGGCCGTGGCGGAGTACGCCATGGTCACCGTCCTGCTCATGGTCCTCGTGCTCGGCGTGGTCCAGGTCGCCGTCGCGCTGCACGTGCGCAACACCCTCGTGCAGTGCGCGGTCGAGGGCGCCCGCTACGGCGCCCGCGCGGACGTGGATCCCGGGGCGGCGGTCGGACGGGCGCAGGAGCTCGTGCGGGGGTTCACCACGGACCGCTACGCCCAGGACGTCTCGTCCCGCGTCACCTCCTCCGGTGGTGCCGAGGTCGTCGAGGTGACGATCCGGGCGCCGCTGCCGGTCATCGGCACCCTGGGGCCGGCCGGGCAGCTGACCGTGTCGGGACGGGCCTATCGGGAAGGGCAGGAACCGTCGTGACCTCGCTCGACCGGCCGCAGCAGCACAACCGGCCGAGCCGGCTGCCGGGGCTGCGCCGCCGTCTCGGCCGGGACGTGCGCGAGCAGGGCGACCGCGGGTCGGCGAGCCTGGAGCTGATCGGCGTCTCGGTGCTCCTGCTCGTCCCGCTCTTCTACCTCGTCATGACCCTGGCCCAGCTCCAGGCCGGTGCGTATGCCGTGTCCGGGGCCGCCCGCGACGCGGGCCGCGTGTTCGCCGAGTCCCGCGACGTGGACGCCGCGCAGGGACGGGCGCAGGCGGCGGCGCGCATCATCTTCGAGGACTACGGCTTCGCGGCCGGAGAGGTCCAGGTCGCGTGCCTGGACGATCCCTGCCTCGGGCCGGACGCCCGGGTGCGGGCGACCACGACGCTGCGCGTCCCGCTGCCGCTGGTGCCTGACTTCGTGCGGGGCGTGGTGCCGTCGGAGGTCGTGGTGCACGGTGAGCACCTGGCGACCGTCGAGCGTTTCCGGGGCGAGTCGTGAGGTGGTCCGCGCTCGGGGCGACCGGTGCTCGTGAGAACGCCTCCAGCCCGGGCGTGGGCACCGACGAGGAGGACCGCGGGTCGATCTCGCTGCTGTCCCTCGGGATGATGCTGGTCGCCGCCATGCTCATCGTGGTGGGTGTGGACATCACGGCCGTGCAGCTGGCCCGCACCCAGCTGTGGGACGCCGCGGACTCGGCTGCGCTGGACGCGGCCGACCGCATCGACGAGGACCGCGTCTACACCCAGGGCCTGCCCTCGATGGTCCCCGTCACGAGCGCGGGCGTCGCCGAGGTCGCCGGTGAGCACCTGTCGGCGGAGCGGCGACCCCACCTGGTGCGGTCCTGGTCGTTGGGTGGGCGGACGGGCAGCCCGGACGGGGAGACCGCGGTGGTCGAGGTGACCGGTCACGTGGACCTGCCGATCGTCGGCAGCGTGGTCGAGGCCTTCGGCGGGGGAGTGGACGTGACCGTCGTGTCCCGCGCTCGCTCGGCGGTGCGCTGACCTGCGGTCAGGCGGTCGCGAGCTCCCGCGTTCGCGGCCCGAAGAAGGCGAGGACCAGCGCTCCGACGAACCAGGTGGCGGCGATGAAGGAGAACACCGAGCGATAGCCGGACGAGGTGTAGATCGAGGTGATGACCAACGGGCCCGCGGCGTTCGACAGTCGACCGAGTCCGTAGCTGAATCCCGTCCCGAGCGAGCGGGCGTCGGTGTCGAACAGCTCGGGCGAGTAGGCGTAGGCCAGGGACGTGTAGCCGCGCTCGAAGAGGTTGACCAAGAACCCGAAGGCCACGATCAGGACCGGCGTGAACATCAGGCCGTAGAAGAGGCCGCTCACCCCGATGATCACGAGCTCGGGCGGCCCTCACGGTGACACGCGCGCAACCGGGCCGTCTCGGGCCATTCCACCTCACGGAATCCACGGATGGGCCTGGCCGCAGACTCAGTGCCCAGCGTCGCGCCGGCCGCGCGCCTGGTCGTGCCCCCTGGCCGTATGCCGGCGCCCGCTGTCAGGATCCGACGACGGCGGCAACCGCGGCGGCGGCCTCGTCGATGATCTCCTGCATCGCCCGCGTCGCCGCGAGCGCGTCGCCGGACTGGATCGACTGGGCGACGTCGCCGTGCAGGCGGATCGCCTCGGGGTTGGGGTCGACGGGCATCAGGTCGTGGTGGGTGCGCCCGGCGAGGACCTCGGCGACCACGCCGTCCAGGGCCGCGAGCATCTCGTTGCCGCTGGCCCGCAGCAAGGTGGTGTGGAAGACGACGTCCGCCTCGAGATAGGCCTCGAGGTCCTGGGCCTTGGCCCAGCGGGCCATCTCCATGACCGAGCCGACCAGCGTCCCCGCCTGCTCGGGGGTCGCGTGCTGCGCCGCGAGGCCGGCCGCGATGGGCTCGATCCCGGCGCGGAGCTGGTTGAGGGAGCGCAGCTGCTCGGCGCGGTCCTGCTCGGTGCCGTCGAGGCGCCACCGGATGATGCGGGGGTCGAAGACCTGCCACGCCGACCGCGGCTGCACCGTGATCCCCACCCGGCGGCGGGTCGCGATCAGGCCCATGGCCTCAAGGACGCGGGCTGCCTCACGGACGACCGACCGCGAGGTGCCGAAGCTCTCCTCGAGCAGGTCGGCCCGCAGGACCGTGCCCGGCGCGTGCTCCCCGGAGACGATGGAGCGACCGAGGCGCTCCACCACGATGTCGTGCAGGCTGGATCGGGAGGGTGCGGGGGGCATGGCTCGATCGTCCCACACAGTGACGTTTGGCAGCCCATACGGGTCAATCGTCATACATATTTTGCCCAAGGTCTTGAAATCGTCTGCCTAGAGGTTGCATGCTGGTGCCCTCGACGCGCGACGAGGCGTGTCCCCAAGACCTGGAGGCTTCGACGATGAGCTCCTCCGACATCGGCACGGACGGCGCGCGGACCCGCGCCCCACGTGTCGTCGTCATGGGCGTCACCGGCTGCGGCAAGACCACCGCCGGTGCGGCCCTCGCGCAGCGGCTGCGCGTCCCGTTCGCCGACGCGGACGACTTCCACCCCGAGGCCAACGTCACGAAGATGGCGGCCGGCATCCCCCTCGACGACGACGACCGCAGCCCCTGGCTGTTCCGCCTCGCGACCTGGCTGCGCGACCACGAGGAGACCGGTGCCGTCATCGGCTGCTCCGCCCTCAAGGTCAAGTACCGCGACATCCTGCGCAGCGGCGCCCCCGAGCTGACCTTCCTGCACCTGCACGGCGACCGCGAGGTCGTGGCCGCGCGGGTCGCCGGACGCCCGGGCCACTTCATGCCCGCCTCCCTCGTCGACTCGCAGTACGACACGCTCGAGCCGCTCCGCGAGGACGAGGCGGGCGTGGCGATCGACTTCGCCCTGCCCGTGGACGTCATCATCGACGACTACGTGCGGGCCTTCCCGGCCCAGGCCGTGCCCGGCGACCCCGTCGTGCCCGCCGCCTCCTGAGGCACCCGCCCCCGAGGCCCCCACCACTACGTCATACGGACCGCTCCAGCACCACCCGACCCACCCTCTCGATCGCCCCCGCGACGACGAAGAGCCCTGACAGACAAGGATGTCGCCCAGCATGACCACCACCCTGATCTCCCTGGCCCAGGCCGGGGAAGCAGCCGCCGCGATCCCCGCGGGCCGCCTCATCCCGGCCGCGCTGATCGGCATGGCGCTGATCGTCCTGCTCATCACCAAGTTCAAGATGCACCCCTTCCTCGGCCTGACCATCGGGTCGCTGGCCGTGGCCGCCGTCGCCGGGCTCAACATGAACACCGCCGTCGAGTCCTTCACCAAGGGCTTCGGCTCGACCGCGGCCAGCGTCGGCACCCTGATCGCCCTCGGTGCGATCTTCGGCAAGCTGATGGCCGACTCCGGCGCCGCCGACGAGATCGTCGACACCATCGTCGGCAAGGCCTCCCCGGCCGCGCTGCCGTGGGCGATGGCCGGCGTCGGGGCCCTCATCGGTCTGCCGATGTTCTTCGAGATCGGCCTCGTCCTGCTGATGCCGGTCATCTACCTCGTGGCCCGCCGCTCCGGCCAGTCGCTGATCAGGATCGGCATCCCGACCCTGGCCGGCCTGTCGGTCATGCACGGCTTCGTGCCGCCGCACCCCGGCCCGCTCGCCGCCATCGGCGTCCTCAAGGCCGACCTCGGCCTGACCCTGGCCCTCGGCGTCCTGCTCGCGATCCCCGCCCTGATCGTCGCCGGCCCCGTCTTCGGCACCATCGCCGGCCGCTGGGTCGACGTGCCCGCGCCGGACCTGTTCGAGTCCCGCGAGGACACCACCGGTCGTCGCCCGGGCTTCGGCATCACGCTGTTCACCGTGCTGCTGCCCGTCGTCCTCATGATGGGCAAGGCGCTCGCCGACATCCTGATCAGCGACAAGAAGAACCTGATCCGCGTCAGCCTCGACTTCCTCGGCACCCCGTTGATCGCGCTGCTCATCGCGGCGCTCGTCGCCATGTGGACCTTCTCCCGCGGCGCCGGCTGGACCCGCGCCGAGCTCACCAAGAGCGTCGAGTCCTCGCTGCCCCCCATCGCGGGCATCATCCTGATCGTCGCCGCCGGTGGTGGCTTCAAGCAGGTGCTGGTCGACACCGGCATCGGCAAGCTCCTCGCCGACGGGATGGCGAGCTCCGGCCTGTCCGTGCTGCTCCTCGCCTGGCTCGTCGCCGTGGTCATCCGCCTCGCGACCGGCTCCGCGACCGTCGCCACGGTCACCACCTCCGGCATCGTCGCCCCGCTGGTCGCCGGCATGGGCAGCGGCGAGACCTCGCTGCTGGTCCTCGCGATCGGCTCGGGCTCGCTGTTCTTCTCGCACGTCAACGACGCCGGCTTCTGGCTGGTCAAGGAGTACTTCGGCCTCAAGGTCTCCGAGACCATCAAGACCTGGTCGATCATGGAGACCCTGATCTCCGTGATGGGTCTGCTCTCGGTCCTGGTCGCCTCGCTGTTCGTCTGAGGCAGGTCCGCGCAGAGTGGTCGCGGATCCGACGTCTGGAGGCTCCTGACGTCGGATCTGCGACCACTCTGGCGTTGACCGCTGATGGGGGAGCATGGCCGTATGACGCCGCGCCGCCCCACCGCCCAGGCCTGGCACGACGTCCGGCTGCCGCTGCGGAGGGTCGAGGCGCGGGTCACCGGCGAGGTGCCGGAGCGCCGCGACGACGTCTGGCCGTTCGACATACCGGCCGTCGCCCAGCTGCTGCGGGAGGGGCTGGACCTGGGTCCGGCCACCGTGCTGGTGGGGGAGAACGGCGCGGGCAAGTCGACGCTGGTCGAGGGGATCGCGATGGCCTACGGCCTCAACCCCGAGGGCGGGTCGACCGGGGCACAGCACACGACGCGGCCCAGCGAGTCGCCGCTGCACCAGCACCTGCAGCTGGTGCGGCACGCGGGGTCGGCGACGCGGTGGGGGTTCTTCCTGCGGGCCGAGACGATGCACTCCTTCTACACCTACCTCGACGGGATGTTCGGGGAGGACTTCCACGGTCGCTCGCACGGCGAGGGCTTCCTCGACCTGTTCACCGGGCACCGGTTCACCGACAAGTTCGGGCTCTACGTCTTCGACGAGCCGGAGTCGGCGCTGTCGTTCACGAGCCAGCTGCACCTGCTGGCGGTGCTGCTCGGGCTGATGGAGCGCGGCGACAGCCAGGTGCTCCTGGCGACGCACTCGCCGGTCCTCGCCAGCCTGCCCGGGGCGACGCTGCTGCAGCTCGACGAGGACGGCTACCGTCCCGCGGCGTGGGAGGACCTCGACCTCGTCGACCACTACCGCCGATTCCTCGACGGCCCCGAGCGCTACCTGCGTCACCTGCGCTGAGCGGGCGGTTTGCACCCGGGCGGTAGGCTGTTGCTTTGTGGCTGTCGACTTCTCCGAAGAGATCAAGAACCTCCGCGCGACCATGGCGTCGGTGCGTGAGGTGACCAACCTGGACGCGCTGGCGGGTCAGATCGCCGAGCTCGAGAAGCAGGCCAGCGCCCCCGACCTGTGGGACGACCCCGACGCCGCGCAGAAGGTCACGAGCGCCCTGTCCCGCGCCAACACCGAGCGCGACCGGGTCGTCGAGATGGACCAGCGCATCGAGGACCTCGAGGTGCTCGTCGAGATGGCGACCGAGGACGGCGGCGACGCCGACACCCTCGCCGAGTGCGAGCGCGAGCTGGTCTCCATCACCAAGGCCGTCGGCGAGCTCGAGGTCCGCACCCTGCTGTCGGGGGAGTATGACGAGCGCGAGGCCGTCGTCACGATCCGCTCGGGCGCCGGTGGCGTCGACGCGGCCGACTTCGCCGAGATGCTCATGCGGATGTACCTGCGCTGGGCCGAGCGCCACGGCTACCCGACCAAGGTCATGGACACGTCCTACGCCGAGGAGGCGGGCCTGAAGTCCGCGACCTTCGAGGTCAACGTGCCCTATGCCTTCGGCAACCTGTCCGTCGAGGCCGGCACGCACCGCCTCGTGCGGATCAGCCCGTTCGACAACCAGGGACGCCGCCAGACGAGCTTCGCCGCCGTCGAGGTGATCCCGCTGATCGAGACCACGGACACCGTCGAGATCCCCGAGAACGAGCTCAAGGTCGACGTCTTCCGCTCCTCGGGCCCCGGTGGTCAGTCGGTCAACACCACGGACTCCGCGGTCCGGATGACGCACATCCCCACCGGCATCGTCGTGTCGATGCAGAACGAGAAGTCCCAGATCCAGAACCGCGCGGCTGCGCTGCGCGTCCTGCAGTCCCGCCTGCTCCTGCAGAAGAAGCAGGAGGAGGACGCCAAGAAGAAGGAGCTCGCCGGCGACGTCAAGGCGAGCTGGGGCGACCAGATGCGGTCCTACGTCCTGCACCCCTACCAGATGGTCAAGGACCTGCGCACCGAGCATGAGGTCGGCAACACCTCGGGCGTGCTGGACGGCGACATCGACGGCTTCCTCGAGGCCGGGATCCGCTGGCGCCGCAACAAGGCCAACGACACCGAGTAGTCGACGCTGGGTAGTCGTCGTGGAGCACCGCGTCACCCGTGCGTCGTCCATCAGGCGGCATCCGGGTGGTGAGGCCCAGTATTCACTCCGACGTGACCTGACCGTGACCTAGGCTGACCCCATGGCACTGCTGTGGGGGGACTCGTCGGGTCGTGAGGTCGCGTTGCTGCGCCGCCGCGTCGAGCTGCTCGAGGAGCAGGTCGCCATGCTGGCCAAGTTCGCCGGCATGGACCCCAACCACCTGCCGCAGGCGCGCCCGGTGCTCGACGAGCAGGCCCAGCAGCTCGCCCTGCGCGGCCAGCGCATCGCGGCCATCAAGGTCCACCGCGAGACGCGCCACCTCGACCTCGTCACCGCCAAGGACGACGTCGAGGCCTTCCTCGCCGAGCACTCGCGGGCCAGCACCTCCTGACCCTCCTCCGCCGGCAGGTCCTGACGCATCGTCACCGCCGGTCGCCGTCCGCAACGCCGAGTCGGCAAGACGTGCGGCGCTCGTCCCCCCGGTCGGCCTAGGCTCGTCCTGTGCCGTGGGTCGCGACCTGACCCGGCGGCGGCCGACGGGACGAGGACGGGGCGCGCCACGCGATGATCAGGTTCGACCACGTGTCCAAGGTCTACCCGCGCACCACGCGGCCCGCCCTGGACGACGTCAGCGCCAGCATCGAGCGGGGACAGTTCGCCTTCGTCGTGGGCTCGTCCGGCTCCGGGAAGTCCACGCTGCTGCGCTTGGTGCTCAAGGAGGAGACCGCCACCTCGGGCCGGGTCCAGGTCGCCGGCCGTGAGCTCGAGCGGCTGCCACGCCGGGACGTGCCCGCCCTGCGCCGCGAGATCGGCTGCGTCTTCCAGGACTTCCGGCTGCTGCCGGCCAAGACCGTCACCGACAACGTGGCCTTCGCCCTGCAGGTGATCGGCGGTCGCCGCCGCGACATCCGGCGCCAGGTGGGGGAGACCCTCGAGATGGTCGGCCTGCAGGACCTCGGCCGCCGCCTGCCGCACGAGCTGTCGGGCGGCGAGCAGCAGCGCGTCGCCATCGCCCGCGCCATCGTCAACCGGCCCTCGATCCTGCTGGCCGACGAGCCCACCGGCAACCTCGACCCCGCGACGAGCCTGGACATCATCAACCTGCTCGACCAGATCAACCGCCGTGGCACGACCGTGCTGATGGCCACCCACGACGACGAGATCGTCAACGCCATGCGCCGGCGGGTGCTCGAGCTGGACGAAGGGCGGCTGGTCCGCGACGACGAGCGGGGCGAGTACGCCCTCACTCGCGCGACCGGGCTCCGCGGACCTGACGGCGGCGCGTCCCGGCATACGGCCCGGTCCACGGGCTCGCTCGAGCCCACAGAGGAGGGGGACCGATGAGGCTCGGCTTCATCCTCGGCGAGGCCTGGACCGGCCTGCGCCGCAACCTGTCGATGACCGTGTCGGTCGCCCTGGTCACCATGGTCAGCCTGCTGTTCCTCGGCATCGGCCTGCTGAGCTACCAGCAGGTCCAGACGATGAAGGGCTACTGGTACGACAAGATCCAGGTCTCGATCATCCTGTGCAACGCCACGTCCGCCGAGGCCGCGTGCTCCAAGGGCGCCGCCACCGACGCCGACCGCACCGCCCTCGAGAAGCAGCTCGACGCGATGCCGATCGTGCAGGAGCGCTACTTCGAGAGCCAGCAGGAGGCCTACGACCGGTTCAAGGAGCAGTTCCGCGACAACCCGCTGGTCCAGAGCACGCGTCCCGAGCAGCTCAAGGCGTCCTACCGCGTCCGGCTCAAGGACCCGCAGCAGTACCCCCAGATCACCAGCACCTTCCAGGGCTCCCCGGGCGTCGAGAAGGTCGAGGACCAGCGCAAGGTCGTCGAGCCGCTCATCGACCTGCTCAGCACGCTGACCGTCGCGACGATCGCGCTCGCGGGCGTCATGCTCCTCTGCGCCACGCTCCTCGTGGCGACCACGATCCGGCAGTCCGCCTACAGCCGGCGGCGCGAGACCGGCATCATGCGCCTCGTCGGGGCGGGCGCGGCCACGATCCAGGCGCCGTTCGTGATCGAGACGGTCGTCGCCTCGCTGCTCGGCGCGGCCCTGGCCACCGGTCTGCTGTGGGGGGTCCTCGCGTGGTTCGTCGGGCAGAAGGCCGGCCAGCTCACGATCCTCGGCGGCATCGCCGTCGTCGACCAGGGTGACCTGTGGCGCGTCGCGCCCTGGCTGTTCCTGACCGCCCTGGTCGTGGCCCTCCTGACCTCGCTGGTCACGCTGCGTCGTTATCTGCGCGTATGACGGACGGGGCCGCCGTCATTCTTAGGCCATTCGCATGGTCAGAGGTCGCGGACGGGTGACAAAAGCGTCTCGGGGAGGTTCCGTGCGAGGTCGGTGGTCGTGCGACTGCTGGTGCTGGTGGTACCAACGTGGAGGCGGTGTCGCTCGGCACCGACCTCGTGCTCGACCGCCATCGCCCCCGGAACCCCCAGGACGTCAGACATGAGCGTGCTCCACCGAGGCCGTCTCCATCGCGGCTCCGTCGCCCTGGCCTGTGCCCTCGCCGCCGCCCTCCCGGTGCTGCCGTCGGTCCTCCTCGCGGCGCCGGCGCACGCCGCCCAGGTGCGTGGCGACTCCGACGACGACCTGCGCGACCGCCGGTCCGCCCTGGAGCGGGACATGGGAACGCTCCGGGGGACGCTCGAGGTCACCTCCTCCGCCCTCGCCGACGCCTACGCCGAGCTCGTGACGGCGGAGCGCCAGCTGCCCGGGGCGCGTGCCGCCGAGGCGGCCGCCACGTCCGCCCTGGAGGCGGCCCGTCGTCGCGACGCCGAGCTGGCCGCCCAGCTCGAGCAGGCGCGCGCCGACGAGACGACTGCCCGTGACGACCTGGCCCGCACACGCGCCTCCATGGTGTCCGCGACCGAGGCGATCGGCCAGGTCGCCAGCGAGATGCAGGACCCCGGCGCCGAGCTGCGCGACCTGTCCCTGCTCGTCGAGGCCCAGACCCCCGACGACCTCTACACCCGCTACTCCGTCCTCGAGGCCGTCGGGTCCGTGCGTGCCTCGGCGGCCCGCGACCTCGCCACGGTGCGCGCCGCCGAGACCTCCAAGCAGGC